>CALCGO010000571.1 GCA_937901055.1 uncultured Rhodobacterales bacterium | reverse complement strand
TCCGCTGGCGTGCCGTGCTCGTCTGTTGCACAGATAAACATCACATCATTGCCCCGCGCCCGCATAAACCGCGCATAAGCGTCAGATGGCAACTGACTGCCCACCAAATTCCCGAGGTGTTTGATACCATTAATATACGGCAACGCCGAAGTGATAAGAATGCGAGACATGTGTAGTTCCTTATTAATACCGCTCTAGCCTTACATTACTCGCCAAACGAGGGCCAGTTCCAAACGGTTAACTTGCTAGAAAAGCCGCCGCCCATTGTGCGAACACCTCACCGTCAGCGCCTTCGTCAAACGCCTGCCGCGCAGCTTGCGCGACCTGAGGTGTAATATCGTGCGAAATCTGATCCACATATCTGTGCATATATCCCGCCGACATTTCCGGATGACATTGCACCGTCAACAGGTGATCTGCTTTCGCCATCATCACAACGGGGCAATCAGGATGTGTCGCCAGCACCTCCATCGTTTCCGGCACATCGACAACCTGTTGAAAGTTCCCGGAAAACAGCCGCAATTTACCCGCCGCAGGCTGCATCCAGCTTTTAGATTCCGTAATGGTGATTTTCGGCGCTCCAAGCACGACTGGTCGATTTTCCACATTTCCACCCAAAGCCATCGCGACAGCCTGATGGCCAAAGCAAACGGCAAACAGCTTGGTTTTCGCGCGATCCATTGCCCGAATATGTGAAAACAGCGTTGCAATCCACGCAGCGTCATCGGTAACAAATGCCGAAGATCCAGTGATAACAACCGCATCGAATACCAACGGGTCATCGGGAAACACCCCGTCCACCACTTCGAAGTTTTCAAACGTCGCACCCGTCATTCGCGGGTGCAACATGGTCTCGAACATCCGGCCGTAGTGATCACCACGCGACACAGCATTTTGGGCAGTCGGATTAGTATTATAAATCGCTATGCGCATGGCTTGACGATACCCTCCAAAGAATTCCGAGAACTGCTATTTTTTAGGCCGAACAGGAATCCAGATTTCCATATCCTGTAACCCGGTCGCTTGGTCAAATTGTGGGCCATAACGTTCGAAGTCCGGCGTGCCGGCATCTTCGTAATCCGAATTTGGCAACCATTCTCCAAGAATGTACATCCAGGTTTTCTGCAGCTCCGAGCTGTGCCCTGAATGCGTGAATACGGCGTAGGTTTGCTCAGGTACACGCATGCGCGAAAACTCTGCGGGCAGGCCCTCAAAATCGTCAACTTCCATCCCACACAAATAGTCCAAATTACCCTCCGCGTCGCTGCTATACATGGCACCATACGCGAAGCTTCCAATACGATTGGAAACTGAATCACAAATCGCAAAAAACTGATCCCTAAGCATCGGCATGTCCGCATAAGTATCCGGCGTAAACTGCTTGCGAAGCCCCCCGAGCAGCATCGCAGAACCTGTCTCAAGGCGAACACTTGGGATATTTGCGTCAGTAAGTTTCATTTAAACACCCACGGGTCAGTCAAAAGGTTAACGCATAAAACATCAAAAACGTACATACGCATTGTGTACGGGTTGTGTACGCATTGTGCACACACAAATCCCGTGGTTTTCCGTAAAGGTTAACGCGGCTGGGCTATTTCCCCAAGCACCATCGCATGACAGCTTTTTGGGCATGAAGACGGTTCTCGGCCTCATCAAAAATCACCGATTGCGGGCCTTCAAGAACGGCGCTCGTGGCTTCCTGTTCGCGGTACGCTGGCAAGCAGTGCATGAACAACGCGTCGCCCTTGGCACCAGCCATAAGATGCTCGTTCACCTGATAAGGTTGCAACAGATTATGCTTGGCCGCGGCCTTGTCATCATGCATCGAAACCCAAGTATCCGCGACGATCAAATCCGCCCCTTCAACCGCCTTGTCAGCGTCCCGCTCGATCGTAACAGTCGATCCTTTGGAACGAGCGAAATCAACAAATTCCTGTTCAGGATCAAGGCTTTCCGGCCCTGTGAACGTCAAATCAAATCCGAACTGACCCGCCGCATGCAAGAAGCTGGCGCAGACGTTGTTGCCGTCCCCAGTCCAGACAACCTTCTTGCCTTTGATCGGCCCGTGGTGTTCCTCGAACGTCAGGACATCGGCCATAATCTGGCATGGATGTGTTCGGTCTGTAAGCCCGTTGATAACCGGAACGGTGGCATGTTCCGCCAGCTCCAACAGCGTGGCTTCATCAAAAGTGCGGATCATGATCATATCGACATAACGGCTTAGTACCCGCGCCGTATCAGCAATACTTTCACCATGTCCAAGCTGCATGTCAGCCCCGGAAAGCACCAACGTTTGCCCGCCCAGTTGACGCACCCCAACATCGAACGAAACCCTTGTTCTTGTTGAAGGTTTTTCGAAAATCAGGGCAACCAAATGGTTCGCCAAAGGCTGATCCGCGTCGGGTGTTCCCTTGGGCAATCCTTTGCGCGCGTCTTTCATAACGCGCGCTTGGTCGATCATACCGCGCAGGTCGTTTGCGCCGGTTTTGTGGATGTCTAGAAAGTGGTTCATAGGTTCCCCTCCACGGTCACGGCGGCTTGCTCGAGACGCCGTAAAGCTTCGTCAATTTCCGCAACGGTAATGTTCAACGGAGGCAGCAAACGGATCACATTATCGGCTGCCGGAACGGTCAAAAGATGCGCCGCGTAGCCCGCGTTGATAATATCAATGTTGGTCGCAGTGCACTTAAGGCCAATCATCAACCCCTCGCCGCGCACACTATCGAATACGTCTGGATGCGAGGCAACCAGCCCCTCCAATCCTTGACGCAGATGCCCCGCAACGCGGTTTACATTTTCAAGGAACCCGTCACGGGTTACCTCGTCCATCACCGCGCACCCAACAGCGCAAGCCATTGGATTTCCACCATAAGTCGTACCGTGCGAGCCAGCAACCATACCCTGCGCCGCGCGCTCGGTTGCCAGACAAGCCCCCAACGGGAAACCCCCGCCGATCCCCTTGGCGACAGCCATGATATCAGGTGTCACACCAGCCCATTCGTGCGCAAACAGCTTACCTGTTCGCCCAACACCGGACTGGATCTCATCCATCACCAGCAGCAAGCCATGTTCATCACAAAGCGCCCGGATTTCGCGTAATTCCTGCTCAAGGAAAGGACGAATTCCGCCCTCACCCTGAACCGGCTCCAACATGATCGCTGCCGTTTCAGGACCGATCGCCGCTTTCAGCGCATCCATATCGCCGAAAGGCACATGATCAAACCCGGGCATCAATGGCCCGAAACCTTTGGTCAACTTCTCGCCACCAGCCGCCGCAATCATCGCCATTGTCCGCCCATGAAACGAGCCTTCAAACGTGATTACGCGGAACCGTTCCGGCTCGCCAATATGATCGAAATACTTCCGAACCATCTTAACCGACGCCTCGGTTGCCTCTGTGCCCGAATTGGTGAAAAACACCGTATCGGCAAAGGTATGCTCGACCAAACGCTCGGCCAAAGTCTCCTGATTGGGGATGTTGTAAAGGTTGGACGTGTGCCACAGTCGTCGTGCCTGATCCGTCAACGCAGCAACGAGGATGGGGTTCGCATGGCCAAGGGAATTCACGGCGATGCCGGCTCCCATGTCCAAATAGCGGGTTCCATCTTCGGTTTCCAGCCAAGGGCCCTGACCTTTCACGAATGAAAGCGGTGCCCGCGCATAAGTAGGTAGTACGGGGCTAATCACGTCTGTCTCCTTTGTTATTCATAATAAAACACCCGCCTGCGTTCATGCAGACGGGTATCTCCAACACATGCCGGAAAGCTGACTTTAAGTCAATCGGGGCTATTGCATGACTGGACGTTGCCAAACCGCCGTTCTAGTCTGGTGCTACCGACAACCACTTTACCAACAGGATTGAATTTATGGATACGCATAAGATCGTGTTCACGGTGGCCCTGATGCTGGCCGCCAGTGCCCTAGTCGCTGGCACCAGTTTGTTAGCGAAATTGCTGGGTACTGACACCCTTGGTCCGGCGCTCAACCCGTTTCAGATCACAGCTGGCCGGTATATATTTGCCCTGATTGCTTTGATCATCACGACGGCGATTGTTCGCCCCAAATTCACCCGCCCAGCCTTGGGCCTGCACGTTGGTCGGGCCTTCGCGGGGTCGCTTGGCGTGACTTGCATGTTTGCCGCTGCAACACTCATCCCACTGGCAGATGCAACCGCGATCAGCATGCTTAACCCGATCATCGCGATGGTTTTGGCGATCCCCCTACTTGGCGAGAGCGTCGGGCCGCGTCGCTGGGCCGCTGCCGCGCTTTCGGTTGTCGGAGCGCTTCTGTTGATCCGCCCGGGCGCCGCCTCTTTTCAGCCAGCAGCGCTGATCGCTCTGCTTGCCGCACTTGTTTTAGCCTTCGAGATTATCATCGTTAAGCTGCTCAGCCGCCGTGAGGGTACGTTGCAAATTCTGCTGTTTTCCAACGGGTTTGGGACGATCCTCGCCGGTACAATGGCTTTGTTTGTCTGGATATGGCCAACCCCGATGCAATGGTTAGGGCTTGTTGGCATCGGGTTGCTGATGGTTTCGGCGCAAACCTTATTCCTCACTGCTATCCGTCGCGGCGACGCCAGTTTCGTTGCCCCGCTTTTCTACGCCACGTTGATCTTCGCCGCTGTTTACGATTTCGCGATCTTCAGCGTAATCCCGTCAACTCTCAGCAATGCAGGCGCTGGTATTATCATCCTTGGTGCATTGTTAATGGCATGGAGTGAAAGGCGGCGGATGCAATGATCACCGTAGGTTCCCTTCGGCGAACAGGGCTGGGGCCTATCAGCTTTACGGTTGGCGATGGCGAATGCCTTGCGATTACAGGCCCCTCCGGCGCGGGTAAATCATTGCTAATGCGGGCAATCGTTGATCTTGATCCAAACACTGGCGAAGTTACCACAGCGCAGATGATCCGTTCGGAAACGCCGGCTCCGGAATGGCGCAGGCACGTTGCCCTACTTCCTTCCGAAACCGGTTGGTGGTTGGATGAAGTCGGCGATCACTTCGTTAATTCAACCGGAATAGCTGAACACTTTCCAGAAATCGGACTATCCCCGGATGCTATGAACTGGAGCGTTTCCCGATTATCGAGCGGTGAGCGGCACCGCTTGGGGCTGCTACGTTGCCTTGAGAAATTACCGAAAGTGCTGTTGTTGGATGAACCGACCGCGGCGCTTGACGCGGAAACAACCGAACAGGTCGAAGCGTTGTTGCACGGCTTGATGGAACAAGGGATCTCGATACTGCTCGTAACACACGACCTTAGCCAACCCGCGCGAATGGGGTGCAACACGATGCGGATCGAAAACGGGCAGGTGGTGGAATGAGCGATTATGTCTCCCTAAGCTATCTGGATTTGGTCCTCGCCTCCAGCTTTCTCGTCCTGAACGGCGCACTATCCGTGTGGCTAAAGCTGGGGTTAGAACGAAAACTCGCCGTCGCCTCTGCGCGCATGATCGTGCAGTTACTATTGGTCGGCTTGCTGCTCAAAAGCCTGTTCGCGGTGGTTTCGCCGCTGCTTACCGCCCTCATTGCCATCGCCATGATTATCCTTGCAGGTCGTGAAGTCTGGGCAAGGCAAGACCGCAAACTCTCGGGCATTTGGGGGTTCAGCCTTGGCACCGGAGCGATGATGTTTTCAGGTGTGACAATAACCGTCATCGCCCTAACCACACAAATACAGCCAGACCCATGGTGGACGCCGCGTTTCGCCCTGCCCCTGTTCGGCATGGTGCTCGGAAATTCCATGACTGGCATATCCCTATCGCTGGACACGCTGAACACCACCGCCAATCGAGAGCGCCCCGCGATTGAGGCGCAGCTTTTGTTGGGTCGATCAAAATGGGAAGCGATGCGCCCTTTCACCCGTCGCGCCCTTCGCACCGGCTTCATGCCCATCATTAACGCAATGGCGGCCACAGGCATCGTATCGTTGCCGGGCATGATGACCGGACAAATTCTGTCTGGCGTAGAGCCGACTGAGGCAGTGAAATACCAACTTTTGGTGATGTTCCTGATTGGTGGGTCAACGGGCTTGGGGGTCTTGATGGCAGTTCTTGGTTCCATCCACCGCCTCACAGATGACCGGCACCGTCTTAGACTTGATCGCCTGACACAGTAGAACTGCCTCTTGAAACTTTCGGACAACATATCCACGTATCTAGTCGTGAGTGCGGCAACGTAGTCGATTTGATTTGTGTTATTGGGAGAGTTTGCAATGTTCAAAATGAGCCGCTTTCAAGCCTTGGCTGCAAGCACTGTACTGTTAGCCGCCCCTGTTGCGGTCTCCGCTGAAACGCGGGAATTCGACTTGTCAGAATTTAATAGCGTGGAAATTTCAACCGGGATTAACGCTGTCGTCGAAATCGGTGGTGATTTTTCTGTTCGCGCAGAAACCGACAATACAAAAATTCTCGAAGACCTGCGGATCGAAGTGCGAGGCCACAAGCTTATTGCGGATCTGGACCTTGGATTTCTCGATTCATTGCTCGGGAAAAATCGCGATGTAACAGTTTATATCACGCTTCCCGACTTAACCGAAGTCGAAGGCAATGCCGGCGCCGACGTTCTGGTTTCCGGAAGTTATGGCCCCGAGTTATTCGCGGCGGCTTCGTCTGGCGCATCCGTTTTGATTGATGGGCTAACCTCGAAACGAGTCGATCTGGACGCCAGTTCCGGCGCAAGTGTACGTGTATCGGGTGAATGCGTTAACCTACGTGTCGAAGCATCAAGTGGCGGATCGGTCAATGCCTCCAAGCTGACCTGCGAAATCGTCAAAGCAGAAGCATCGAGTGGCGGCAGCGCGACTGTATACGCAACCGGCTCGATCGATGCTGACGCATCCAGCGGTGGCGGTATTGACGTTGAAGGCGGACCAACCCGTATCGAGGTCGATGAAAGCAGCGGTGGCGACGTCGATTTTAGATATTGATCGACGAAACGGCACCTTAGCGAAACAAATATCACAGGTGTGAATATTTGCGCCGCTCTCTTACACCTTGTGCTCTTGAACTTCCGGCTTCAAAGGTTACAATAGACAGCGAGCCTCCTTTACTTTGATAAAGATTAACGGGGTGCAGGTTTTGCGCCCGCGTCGGGCGTTGTGAAATTGGTACGGAGGGGCAAGATGTCCTGGACAGATGAACGCGTTGCAACCCTCACCAAAATGTGGGGCGAAGGAAATTCGGCAAGCCAGATTGCTAAAGAGCTCGGCGGTGTTACTCGTAACGCCGTGATCGGCAAAGTGCATCGTCTGGGTTTGTCTAACCGCGCCACGACCACGACCAAAGCGAAAGCTGCGCCAAAGGCCGTTAAAGAAGCGCCCAAGGCCAAGCCTAAGCCCAAGGAACCGGTGCGCGTAGCCAATCCGAAATCCACAACCGAAATTCCAACCGCCCGTGATATCCCGCGCAAACGCCCGATCATCACGGCTGGCCAACCACTGCCACCACAACCCTCCGCTTCTGAAGTAAGCGCGGAGGCTTTGGCAAAGGTTGTCGAGATCGAAGGCCAAGCCAAAAAGCTGAACCTGATGCAGTTGACCGAACGGACTTGCAAATGGCCGATTGGTGATCCAGCGACAGATGATTTCTGGTTCTGTGGCCATCCGGTTCAAGCTGGCAAACCCTACTGTGAAACCCACGTAGCGGTAGCATTCCAGCCAATGAGCAGCCGCCGGGACCGCCGCGCCCGTTAATCGGTCGCGTCCATCCACAACGCTAGTTTTTCAATCGCCTCTTGCACCAGTGCAACCGAGGCTACAGCCCCGTCCGTATGGCTGACCCCGTGATCGGCCCCCTCAATGACGGCGACGGTCATGCCGTCAGCTGTAAGTTCCTCGACAAGCGGGTCGGAGTAAGCCGGATCGCGCGTTCCGATCAGGCAGAATGCAGGGTTAGGACGCCTCAACATCTGCGCACGCAGACCGGGGACACCAAGACTAGGTGTTAACCAAGCCAATCGCGCATTGGGTAGGTCATCTATCGCCCACCCCATCGCGATGGTTCCCAAAGACTTGCCGATAATCGTTACGCGGTCATATTCGCCCAAATTTCGCGCAAATTTCATGTTAGTCTGTCCGTCAGTTCTTAACCGGTCCAAACGATCATCCCCAGGCGCATTCAAAAACGTATCATCTCTATTATAGGTAAAATCGACTAGAAGCGCGTCCACGTCCCGTTCATGCAAAAGCTGGCCAGTATAATAAAACAACGGGTTTTCAACAGTGTAATTCAAGCCAGGCAACAGGACCACCAATTCACGACCCGAACGTCTGATCAAACACGCATTAGTAGGTTTTGTCGTTTCAATCTGAAGGTATTCCATCGGCTACCCCTCAATAATTTCCTCAGCCTGTCGCAGGTCCACACTGACCAATTGCGAGACACCCTGCTCCGCCATGGTCACCCCATATAGCCGATCCATCCGCGCCATCGTCACCGCGTGGTGCGTGATGATCAAGAAGCGCGTATCGGTCTGCTTGGTCATCTCGTCCAGCAGATCGCAGAACCGCGTGACGTTCGCGTCATCCAGCGGGGCGTCTACCTCGTCCAGCACACAAATCGGGCTAGGATTGGCGAGGAATACCGCAAAGATCAACGACAATGCCGTCAACGTCTGCTCCCCACCCGACAACAACGAAAGCGTCGACAGTTTTTTACCCGGAGGCTGACACATCAGCTCCAACCCAGCCTCAAGCGGATCATCACTTTCGACCAGCACAAGGTTCGCATCGCCGCCACCGAACAAGTGTTTGAACAATTTAGAGAAGTTTTTGTTAACCTCTTCAAACGCATCCAGCAGCCGTTGCCGCCCTTCCTGATTAAGGTTCGAAATCCCCTGACGCAGCT
>CALCGO010000570.1 GCA_937901055.1 uncultured Rhodobacterales bacterium | reverse complement strand
GATACCAAAGCGCCATCGCGAACGTGGTTAACCCCGACTCCGCAAATATCGAGTGGCATCCCGAACTGATCGAACAAGCGACATCTATCGGCAAACTAGACGCAGCCGTGCTTCACCGAGCAACACATAAACGCATGCGGGCAATGTTGTCGGGGCTGGAAAAATGGCAGGCGCACCCCTATCGGCGGGCAGTCGTGGACCCTCCGGTGATATGGTCGAACGGTTCCTCGCGTTTACTTGATTTCGGGGGATGCCCCGAGGCTAAGACCGCAAACGCCCCTCCGGTACTAGTGGTCCCTTCCCTGATCAACCGAGCCTATATTCTAGACTTGAACGAAAACTGTTCATTGCTTCGATATCTTGCCGCCAAAGGGCTGCGCCCGCTATTGCTGGACTGGGGGACCCCTTCGGATGCCGAGCTCGGGTTTGACCTAAATTCCTATGCTACACAGCGTTTATTGCCCGCCTTGAAGGCTTCTCGCGCGCTGACGGACAAGCCAATCGGCTTGTTGGGTTATTGCATGGGCGGGACGTTGGCCGCTGGTGTTTTATCCCTTCAGAATGCCGAGGTTGGGGCTTTTGCAACGATTGGATCTCCGTGGGATTTTTCCGCTAGCAAGGGAGTTTCGGCTGCCCTGCGCACGGTGGTGACGGGATCACAAATCACGGAAATGGTCAAAAATATTGGACAGGCTTTCGGGATGATCCCGACAGAATTCTTCCAACACCTGTTCGCGCTGATCAACCCGATGCAGGCTGCGGTAAAGTTTCGCAAACTGGACAACATGGATTTGAACAGCCCTGCTGCGAATCATTTCGTGGCTATCGAGGATTGGTTGGCTGACGGAGTCCCGCTTGTTCCCCCAAGTGCCAAAGACGTTCTGATTGACTGGAACCTGAAAAACGCGACCGCGCGTGGTAGTTGGAAACTGCAAGATACATCGGTCGATTTGTCCACAATTCGACAACCGACTCTTAACGTCTGTGGTCTACGCGACAGCATAACCCAGCATGATGTTGCCGTGGCAATGGCTAGGGAAATCCCCAATGCCCAACTGCTTACACCTGATACTGGACACGTCGGCATGATCGTCGGTTCCAACGCGCGAGAAACCGTTTGGAAACCTGTAGCAGAATTCTTTACGAGCAATATATAGCTTCATTCAATCAACCGAATGTTACCTATTTCAAACATTTTAAGAAATTTTATTGCGCTGCACTGCACAATAAGTCACAATGCGAATCACATTATCAGGGCATGACAAAAGGAATACCCCATGACCAATATCGTAATAGCTTCAGCTGCGCGAACCGCCGTTGGAAGTTTCTTGGGATCATTTGCGAGTACGCCAGCCCATGATTTGGGCACGGCAACCATCAAGGCAGTTTTGCAACGCGCAGGTGTTGATGCGGCAGATGTATCCGAAACCATTCTCGGACAGGTATTAACTGCGGGTCAGGGGCAAAACCCCGCGCGTCAGGCTCACATAAATGCAGGTCTGCCGATTGAAAGCGCTGCGTGGAGCATTAATCAGGTTTGCGGTTCCGGTCTACGGGCGGTGGCGCTCGGGGCACAGCATATTATGCTTGGCGACGCTGAAATTGTTGTGGCGGGTGGTCAGGAAAGTATGTCGCTTTCACCACACGTTGCGAACCTGCGGTCGGGCCAGAAAATGGGCGACATGAAGTTCATCGATTCAATGATCAAAGACGGCCTATGGGATGCTTTCAACGGCTATCACATGGGTACCACGGCGGAAAATGTCGCCGAGAAGTGGGAAATTGACCGCGAAACGCAGGACGCCTTCGCCGTCGCCTCGCAGAACAAAGCCGAGGCTGCTCAGAAAGCTGGCAAATTCACAGACGAGATCGTGCCGTTTACTATTAAGACCCGCAAAGGCGAAATTATCGTCGATAGCGACGAATACATCCGCCACGGTGCGACCATGGAAGCGATGCAGAAACTACGCCCCGCATTTGCGAAAGATGGGTCGGTTACTGCGGCTAATGCTTCCGGTTTGAATGATGGTGCCGCGATGACGTTGCTGATGACGGCAGAAAATGCGGCAAAGCGCGGGATCAAACCACTGGCGCGGATTGCATCTTACGCGACAGTTGGCCTTGACCCTTCAATCATGGGTGTTGGGCCGATTTACGCCAGCCGTAAAGCTTTGGAAAAAGCTGGTTGGGACGCGAGCGAACTTGATCTCGTTGAAGCGAACGAAGCTTTCGCGGCGCAAGCTTGTGCCGTCAACAAAGACATGGGTTGGGACCCCGAAATCGTTAACGTTAACGGTGGTGCGATTGCGATCGGCCATCCGATCGGCGCATCCGGTGCGCGTATTTTGAACACTCTTTTGTTCGAAATGCAGCGGCGTGACGCCAAAAAGGGCCTTGCCACGCTGTGTATCGGCGGCGGTATGGGCGTAGCAATGTGCCTTGAGCGCGACTAAAACCAACATCTAGGGGAATAAAATGGGACGAATTGCATTAGTTACAGGTGGTACGCGCGGCATAGGCGCGGCCATCTCGATCGCACTGAAGGGCGAAGGCTACACAGTCGGCGCAACGTATGCCGGCAACGACGAGGCTGCCGCCAAGTTCACCGCCGAAACGGGCATTAAGACATACAAGTGGTCTGTTGCGGATTATGATGAATGCGCGGAAGGTATTGCGAAGGTCGAAGCCGACCTAGGACCAATCGAGGTACTGGTCAACAATGCTGGCATCACGCGGGACGCGATGTTCCACAAAATGACCCCGCAGAGCTGGAAAGAGGTGATCGATACCAACCTGACCGGTATTTTCAACATGACCCACCCGATCTGGACGGGCATGCGCGACCGCAGCTTTGGCCGCATTATCAACATCAGCTCGATCAACGGTCAGAAGGGTCAGATGGGTCAGGTTAACTATTCCGCGGCTAAGGCAGGCGACCTAGGGTTCACCAAAGCTTTGGCTCAAGAAGGTGCTTTTAAGGGCATCACGGTTAATGCGATTTGCCCCGGATATATCGGCACTGAAATGGTTCGTGCTGTGCCCGAAAAAGTTCTGAATGAAAAAGTCATTCCGCAAATTCCGGTTGGTCGTCTGGGCGAACCAGAAGAAATCGCGCGTTGTGTAGTATTCCTAGCATCAGACGATGCGGGTTTCATTACTGGATCGACTTTGACTGCAAACGGCGGGCAGTTCGTAGTTTAAAGTAACGACCAACGAACAATACTTATGCGCGGCGGTTTATTCCGTCGCGCATTATTTTGAAATGATGATTTCCAACAACATTAAAACGTGATTAAGAGGGCACTAAGCAAAAGACATTTACAGGACGTTACGATGAAAATTGGCATTCTCGAAACCGGCGAAATCAGCGATGATTTGTTAGACAAACACGGCGATTATCCGTCGATGTTCAAACGCCTTTTGCATGCGATCGACCCAGATGTGGATTTTTTTGGCGTTAAAGTTCTCGATGGTGAACTGCCCGAAACCCCTGATGACGCTGACGGCTGGATTATTACTGGATCGAAGTTTGGCGTCTACGAGGACTTGCCGTGGATCGGCCCTCTTAAGGAATTCATTCTAACTTCGGTTGATCATAAAATTCCGCTGGCGGGAATTTGTTTTGGTCACCAGATTCTAGCTGAAGCGCTTGGTGGAAAAGTCGAAAAATCCCATAAGGGCTGGGGCCTTGGCGTTCACGACTACACCATTGAAGCAAAACCGACTTGGATGGGTGGATCCGACGAGGCGTTTTCGGGTCACGCTGTGCACCAAGATCAAGTTATAGACTTGCCGGAGACAGCCACGGTCATTGCGAGTTCCGAGTTTTGCCCATACGCAGCGTTGGTTTACGGTGATCCGGAAAATCCAGACGCGTTAAGCGTTCAACCGCACCCCGAGTTTTCGGCTGATTTCATTGATGACTTGATTGAATTGCGCGTACCCGATGTGTTTTCCGAAGATGATGCCAGCAAAGCCCGTGCGACTTTAGGGCTGCCGGTTAATAATGCGGATTGGGCATTGTGGATCCACAAGTTCCTCGATCTTGCGGCCACTCACAACAAGAAATGACCCGAAATCGCGCAACATACATCGGTTTCGGTGCAGTGCTTTTATGGGCGTTCCTAGCCACACTCACCGTTGGCGCGTCGGAAGTCCCTGCATTTCAACTAAGCGCGATGTGCTTCGCGATCGGCGGCGCGATTGGTCTTTTGTGGATAGCGTTTGGGGGCAACGGGTTTGGCATTTTACGCGGAATCAATTGGAAAATATGGGCGTTGGGAGTCGGTGGAATTTTCGGATATCACTTCTTCTACTTCACGGCCTTAAAGCTGGCCTCACCAGCCGAGGCAGGGTTAATTGCCTATCTATGGCCCCTGTTGATCGTCTTGTTTTCAGGGCTTTTGCCAGGTGAACGCCTGAAGCCACTGCACATCCTCGGCGCGCTTATCGCATTCGGCGGTGCTGCACTTATCGTCGGCGGCGGGGCTGCCGCGTTTTCCAGCGAGAACTGGGCAGGCTACGGAGCCGCCATTATATGTGCCTTCACTTGGTCGGGATATTCAGTGCTATCACGCCTTGCAGGCAAAACACCGACCGAAAGTGTCGCAATCTTCTGCCTAGCAGCAGCAGGCCTGTCACTGGTTGCACATTTGGGGTTAGAGGAAACCATTTGGCCTGCGGGCATAATCGGATGGGGTTCTGTAGTTGGTCTTGGCCTCGGCCCTGTCGGACTAGCTTTTTATATATGGGATATTGGTGTCAAAAAGGGCGACATTCAAATTTTGGGCGTCGCGTCTTATGCGGCCCCAATGCTATCAACTGTTATTTTGATACTTGCCGGATACGCCACTGCCAGCTGGACTCTGTTGCTGGCAGCGACTTTGATTACTGCAGGCGCGGCGCTGGCCGCACTCGCTAATCGTTAAACCTGCGCAGCGACCCGCTCGATCTCTTCTTTGAGACGTAGCTTTTCCTTTTTAAGATCGGCGACGACTAAATCGTCGGACCCAGGACTTCGTTGCTCAACTTCAATCTTACCGGATAGGGACTCGTGTTTCTTACGTAGCTCGGACAGATGGGAAGTCAGGCTCATATTTCTCTCCTTGTTTGAATTGTGGTAATGATTGTATCTCACCATAAAAGATATGCGTTGTCATCAAGTCTTCAAGGAAAAATTTTTCACAAATTGCCAAGGGATGGCAAAAATCCCCGTAAACGGGTTCACATGCGCATTTGTTGAAAGCATCGCTACAACGCCTCCGGACGTGATTCCAGCCAAGCCTATAAGGGTCATCTGGGTTGGCAGTTCGTGGAACCAGAAATACCCGACGGGGATGGCGAACACGATGTTGAAATAGAAGAACGGGGCCAATACTGATGCATCTGCACGATTATAGGCCGCCACTGTCAAGAAGTGGCAGATCGCCGAGACAACACCCAGTGCAACGATATATATAATATTTTGCGGCGAAATGCTCGGCAATCCGCCCCAAAATGCCAATGGGGCGACCATCGCCGACCCCAGAATGCATTGCACCACCAAGGTGGAAAATGCATCCCCACATGCGCTCGCCCGCCGGGTTGTGGCGAGATAGGCGCCCAGAAGAAAGCCACCTAGCAAAGCCATAAAGGTGCCCAACTCCATACTGCCTTCGGGCCTTAAAATCACGTACGCCCCTGCGAAACTAAGCACGGCGCCGGCGAACCTATAGCCATCCATTTTTTCTTTGTACAACAATACCGAGATCAGCGACGCGACGACCGGCGCGATCAAAAATCCGCCGACAGCTTTGGCAAGCGGTACGATAGACAACGCAAAAATTAACGCCGTCATCGCGCCCATCATTAACCCTGTTCGAAACACCTGCCCAAGGCGGTCATGGTGCGGAATTTCGATTGGCTTTCGAAACACTACTGCGATGCCCAGTGAGATGAGACCGGCAACGAAGTAGCGCGAAAAGCATATGAAAAACGCTGTTTGATCTGTGCCGAGCGCCTTTGAAAATCCGTCCGTCAGCGGCGTTAACGCCATAGCGGCCACCAAAATTCCAACGCCTATTCTCATTCAACCTCACCAGTTAAACCACCTTAGGTGGATTAATCTTAAAATATGGTAAAGTTACATTACTATAGGTTGAGTATTTCGCAATATGTTTCGTACTTCTGGCCGAAATGAATCTTCGTCTTTAGAATGTGCCATACCTTGATGAAGTATTAACGGCGCAAGCAGTTTCAGCGCCCCGCCTGCCCCTTTACGGGCCCGCACAATCACACGCCCAGCCGAGCGCCCCCCGCGTGAAGCCAGTGGCAAGATATGGATATCGCCAGCCTTGCCTTCCAGCGCGGCAAGTATATCCGCCAATCGTTCCGTGCGGTGGATAATGGTGAAATATCCCCTTGG
>CALCGO010000569.1 GCA_937901055.1 uncultured Rhodobacterales bacterium | reverse complement strand
CGGGGGCCGATACGTCCAACCATTTGACGTCTTTGCGTTTCGATATTTGCTGCAAATCGCGGCGTAAATCGGATGCTGCGGGCAAGAAAGATGTGACGGGAATTGCCTGCCCTAATGTCAGCAACGCGAGTTTGGACGCGTCTGCGCGGCGACGCAAAACCTCTGCTACCAAAACCACCGCCAGATGCGCGCCGGAGGAATGCCCGACAATCAAGACCTCGTCTGCATCGGAATCAAGCGCCTCGCAAATTCGGTCGCAAAACTTGTCGACACGACACCCGAGCACCGCAGGCATCGCGCCACCATCTTGTGCCCAAAACGCAAAGTCATGAAGCAGATAATAAGCAAAAAAATGTTTATCCAAGCGACGAAATAGGACTAGCATCAGGTAGAAAAGGCCCGCGCCCAGGGCAAATCCAACAGCCCCGCCGACCAAACCACCCAGCGTTCTCCCCAGCAGTCCCGAGAACACAATCTGTCCAAACAGAACAACCACCGGATACATCGCCGCCAAAATCGGCGCGCGCCGTAGCCGCCGCAACGCCCCCAAAGCGCCGCTTGAAACATACAACCACAGCGTCTTCAACAGCAGCCAATATGTGTTAGGAATTGAGTTCCGCATCGAATCGAAAACAATGTCGTTCCACAACAGAAACTCTATCTTTGTATCGGCCTCAGATCCGTCAATCTGCGTATTCACCGTCCAGTGATACCGCTCGGCGGCGCCGGTGGAGCCTTTGATCGACAACTCATAACCCGAAATATCGGCCTGCTTTTTCCCTTCGACTCGGTAAAGCTCCCGATAGCGGCGCGGCGGCATCGGGTCGTAGCCGGGCACATAAAACACGTGCCTGTGGCGAACAATAGGGTTAATAATTTCGGTCACAGTTTTCAAAAACACCAGATAATTCTGATGTAATCTACGCTAGGAATAAGGCTTATTCTAGCCGATAGCGCCAAGGGCCGGAATATTTTCGAGCAACCAGAACGACATCTCGGAAAACAGGCCGGTTACCAGCATCAATCCAACGATCACCAGCATCACGCCCATGATTTTTTCGATCATCCCCATGTGCTTTTTGAACTTGTTCATTGCCTTCACAAAACGCTTCATGAACATCGCGGCAAGAATGAACGGAATGCCCAAACCGCCTGCGTAAAACGCCATCATCACGACCCCGCGCTGAACAGAGCCTTCTTGCGCGGCTAGCGACAGAATCGTGCCCAAAATCGGACCAATGCAAGGCGTCCACCCGAACGCGAATGCTAGGCCGAGAATATACGCCCCAAACAGGCTACCCCCTTGATTGCCCGCATCAAACCGTGCCTCGCGATAGAGGAACGGGATCTTCAATATGCCAAGGAAGTGCAAGCCAAACAGGATGATCACGACGCCTGCAACCATGCCCATTTGTGTTTGATATTGCAGAAAAACTTGCCCGAAAGCTGAGGCCGCCAAGCCAAGGAATATGAACACAGTCGACAGGCCCATGACAAAAAATAGCGCCTTGATTATCACGCCGTTATCGCGACCCTCAGACATATCATCGATCGAAGTTCCACCAATAAATGCCAAATATGGCGGCACGATCGGCAACACACATGGCGACAGAAACGACAGGATGCCAGCGAATGTTGCGATCATCAGGGACAACCCCATCGATGCGTCTATGATATCGATTCCGAACATTGTGAACCTTTCTGTTTATATCTACTTAAGGGTTTTGCCGGTAAACGTCATGGGCCGATTTGTCACAATCGCGTGGACAATTGTTACAACTCGCCTTAGGTCTTTAGCATGGATTGGGATCATGAATTAGACGCCATCGGGTTGCTGTGCCCGCTGCCGATATTGAAAACACGTAAACGGTTGCAAGGATTGCAAACCGGGCAAGTTCTACGCTTGCTTACGGATGATCCGGTTGCCGTAATAGATGTTCCGCATTTTTGCAACGAACAAGGGCACCAGTTGGTTTCATCCAATACTGACGCGCTCGGTCAGGTTTACCTTATCCGTAAAGGTTAACTATTCCGCCGCCTGTGCGTGCGGGTTGCCGCCAGCCCTGAAAGCCACCAACAGTTCTTCACGTCGCTTCGCCGCGGCTGTCGCATTGGCGGATTTCACGTGGCCAAACCCGCGAATATCCAGCGGTAATACCGCCAAGGCGATGGCCAAGTCCCGCGTGTCAGCGGTGAACGCCTTGGAAACCTCGGTCATTGTTGTTTGGTATTCCTTGATCAACGCCCGCTCCATTTTGCGTTCACTAGTGTAGCCAAAAACATCGAGCGGTGTTCCGCGCAAAGACTTCATCGCCGCCAGAACGCCAAATGCCTTCATCATCCACGGACCGAACTCCGATTTCACGGCCTGTCCCTGCTTGCCTTTCTTTCCGAAAATCGGCGGAGCCATCTGGAAGCGAATTGCAGACACATCTGTGAAATGCTCGGCAACGGCGGCCTCCAACGTTTCACGGTGGAGACGTGCAACTTCGTATTCATCTTTGTAAGACAGCAATTTATGATAGCCCTTCGACAGCGCCTCGCCAAACTCTGCGTCCACGGCTTTGGCGGCATTCACACGTTTCAGGTACCGTTTCGCCAAACGACCATTTTGGTATCTGCGCAAATGTGTTGCGCGGAATTCAACGCCATCCACGGCCTCAACAGCTTTCGGACCCTCAAGTGCAGCGACAGCATCCGCGGGAAACGCCACCACCCACCGACCAAATTTCATAGCCAAAAGGTTGCCTTCAACCCCTGCGCCGTTCAGTTCAATCGCACGTTCTAGCGATTCCATCGACAGCGGAAGCAACCCTGCCTGCCAAGCGGCGCCCA
>CALCGO010000568.1 GCA_937901055.1 uncultured Rhodobacterales bacterium | reverse complement strand
CTTCCAAGGCGGTGTGTTGTCAGCCGCCTTTGGCGTTTCGGCCTTTGCCTGACCCCCGACAGCCTCGTATGCCTTGCATTCGTTGCCAGCGGCATAATCACCGGACGCAGGTTTAACAACCACCTTAACCATCATGGGCTTGTCGTGCAGGTCGGAACTATCGCTGGGCGTCATAACGCCTGTGGCCCGGCAAATAGCCGACAGTGTGCCTTGTGCAATATCAACCGCCGTCTGGTTCGGGTTGTTAAGGTTTAGGCGTTCAAACAACAGCCGCCCCTTATATTCCCCGTCGATGATTTCCATCTTTAGTTCAAGATAGGAACCAGTTCCCGCCTTGGTTTGCTTTTCCTCGCTGGCCGTAATAACCGATTGATACCAATCAGCCGGTACGGGTTCAAATGTGCCGTTAGGCTCGACTTCGTTTGCATTAAAACCATTTAGTAACATATCGTATTTTCCTTTAGTTAGCGCAAAACAGCGCGAATGGGTTTTTATCAAGGGTGAAGGGGATCGGCTCGGTAACACCAAAGCGGTTCTTGGTAACGCTGGACGCGACAGGGAAGCAAATAATCTCGCGCTCGCCTGTGCTGATTGCCCGTTTTTTATCGCCCTCGCCCCGCGTGAAAGTCTTCAAGCGAATGTGGGCAACCATATCAACATTGTCGATATAATGCGGCAAAGACTTTTTGTGCATCCGAATTGTATAGCGGGTGTACGGATCCAAGTCCGGCAGGTCCATTGTTTCGGTGTCGGCGTGGCCGATAAAGATGACATTCAAGCCACGTTCATAAGCCAAAGCCCCGATCCATTCACGAACCTTGCCGTGCATGGTTGCCGCTGTATTGTATCCAGCACCATAACCGCCGCCAGCTTGATTGATTGATTTGGCCTTTGGGTCGGCCTCAACGATTTCCTTTTCAATTATCGTGGCAAGCTGCGTGATGCTATCAATAACAACCGTTTTGAAGTTGTGTTCCTGCGTGGCCAAAGCCTCGATCTGGTCAAGCACGTCATTGCTACTATTAGCCAAGTCAAACAGACTAACGTCGTCACGCCCACTTAGCGACATGGTTCCGTCCTCTGTTCGAATAAACACAGGGTTTGGGAACATAGAGGCAAGGGTTGTTTTTCCTAACCCAGCTTCGCCCACTAGCGTTGCGATAATCGGTCGATTACCGTCCGGCTTTTTAAGTTGTGATAGGTTGATTGCCATTCTAGGTTTCCTTTACCATAATACTGGTTTTTGCTGGTTTCGTTGTGAAAGCATCAGCAATCTTGCGCCAAGCCTTCGTTTCGTTTTCTTGCAGGTAAGCCATGCCCGCCTTGTCAGGGCTATAAACAACCTTGGCATTCACAGGCCAAAGGCTTTCGGGAATGTCTGCCCGCAATTCAAGCCACAAGTCGGCATCCATTGATCGGGTTAACTTGCCCGTCAGCGTTACCTTATAGTCACCAATTTCGTGGGTTTGTGCGCCTTCTTCTTTGGCGCCAAGGGCTTCAATAAGTTGCCCCTCGATATTCAGCCTAGACTTTCTGGCCGCGTTTTCGTCGTGTTTGGCTTTCAGCCAGTCACGCGCAAGTGTTTCCACATTACTCATGTCGTATCCTTTCATTTTCACCTTCTCAATAATTGCACCTTGCCATAGCTTTGAATGTATGGCAATAGAAAAGTGTAACTATTTTTATGAAAGGCTAAAATATGCAAGATGTAGATGTTGGAACAATCCGAAAAAAGCTGGTTGATATGTCCTTGGTTAAGGTGGCCGCTGCAACAGGCTTGCACTATCTAACGGTTCGCAAGGTCCGTGATGGTGAGAGTGTTACCCTAAAAACGCTTGGTAAGCTGGATGAATATTTTAAGGGTAGAGGGGAATGAGGGTTCTTGTAGCCTGTGAATACAGCGGAACCGTTCGTGATGCCTTTATTGCCAAAGGTCACGATGCAATGTCGTGCGATATTCTGCCGACAGACAAACCCGGCCCACATCATCAAGGCGATGTATACGACATGCTTGGTGAAAGCTGGGACTTGATTATAGCACACCCACCGTGCACAGCACTGACAGTTGCCGGCAATAGCACATATGGCGAGGGGCAACCTAAATATGCAGAGCGCCTTGCGTCGGTAAAGTGGACTGTTGCGCTATGGGAAGCCATGAAGTCGGCATCACCGCGCGTCTGCATGGAAAACCCTGTTGGCGTTTTGCGTAGGCTTGGGCGGATGCATGCACCGCAGTTTGTGCAGCCTTATCAGTTTGGACACATGGAGCAGAAAAAAACAGGGTTGTTTCTTCACGGGTTGCCCAAGCTAAAAGAAACCAACAATGTATTTGATGAAATGATGAAGCTGCCAAAAAACGTGCGTGAACGTTTGCACTATCTGCCGCCAAGCCCCGACAGGTGGAAAATCCGATCAACAACTTATCAAGGCATTGCCGACGCAATGGCGGATCAATGGGCAAAATAAAAACCCCGCCCTAGATTTCTAAAGGACGGGGCTATAAACTACCAAAGCGACCAAACAAAGGCAGGGATACAATACCACACCTAGTGTCGGTGTCAAACCCTCCCCCAACATAGGGCAACAAAAATGCAACTACCACAAATAGACCATTCAAAACATATTCGGCTTGTTCACAAGCAAACCTACACAGCCACAGATATTCTATCAAAACTTAACGCCAATATGCACCACGGACGCGGCAACGCCCCTTGCCCGGTTTGTCAGCCGGAGGGCCGTAAAACACAAACAGCCCTATCCATCACGGAAAACGGCGACAAGGTTTTATTGTCCTGTCATAAAACGCAGTGCAGTTATTCGGATATTATTGCGTCCCTTGGCTTTGATGGGGATCCGGCCCCAATGTCGGAAGCAGACAGGGCCGCAGCCGTTGCCCGCCGCGAACAACAGGTGGAGGAATCCCGCGAATTTGCACAATCAATCTTGCGTGATGCCAAACCAGCCGTTGATACCCCCGTCCAAGAATACCTGAAATCCCGATCGATCGACGTTCTACCCGATTCAATCCAATTTATTCCAAACCTATATCACGCCCCGACAAAGGCAAGATTGCCCGCGATGGTTTGTTCTGTTTCTACAGGCGGCATTCATCGCACCTACATAGGCATAGATACCAATCGCAAACTTATGCTTGGCCCCTGCGCTGGCGGGGCTGTCATCCTATCACAAGGTGATGGCCCCTTGGTTGTAACGGAAGGCATTGAGACAGGCTTGTCCGTTTTGCAAATGATGGCCGACAGAAACCCGACAGTCTGGGCCGCTTTATCAACATCAGGCATTATGGGCCTACACCTACCGCAAGACCACCATGAACTTATAATTGCGTCGGACGGTGACGACGCGGGCATGAATGCCGCCCTAACCCTGCAATCAAGCGCCAAGGCCAAAGGCTGGGAGGTCGGCATCATGCAAGCCCCCAAAGGCCAAGATTGGAATGACGTGTTGCAAGCTGGCGGAACGCTCCCCGATCACACCACAAACCCATATCCCGATTTTGAAACATGGCAAGACCTAGATCTAAATAAAATACCCCGCCTGTCTTTTGTGTATTCAAACTTTTATGCCAAGGGCTATTTTTCCCTGACCGTAGCCCCACCCAAAGTCGGCAAGTCCCTCATGGCCCTAGCCGAGGCCGTAGACATTGCCACAGGCTTTGGGTTCCTGACCGGCATAAAGCGACCACCACAAAAAACCCTATACTACAATGCAGAGGATGATTTGCATTCCATTCACAGCCGGGTGGCCGCAATTCTTCAGCACTACAAAATCCCTCAATCCGCAATCAAGGGAAAACTGTCGGTTATTTCCGGCATTGATTACCCGGAGCTATATCTAATCGGTGAGGATAAAAGCGGTATCGTTATTAATGAACACGCCTTTGAGCATATCGAAGAACAAATCACTACCCGTGAATTTAACCACCTTGTGTTCGATCCCCTGCAAGACATGTCACACGCACAGGAAAGCAATGATGTTTTCAGGGCGCTGGGACGCCGCCTACGCCTTATGGCCTCCACTTTGGACATATCCATCGGCGTGGTGCATCACACCCGCAAGGGAACCTTTGGGCAAGCCCTGACCATTGATGATGCCCGTGGTGGATCAGCCCTGCGCGGCACATCCAGATTTAACCGCATTCTATCCCCTATGTCCGAACAGGAAGCCGTACAGCTAGGCGTTGACGATCACCGCAACTACTTCCGCATCGGTGAAATAGAGGCCAACCTTGCACCCCCTAGCAGCGACGTGAATAAATGGTTCCAGAAACTATCCGTGATCATTCCAAACGGGGCTGACGTGGCCACAGTCGCACAGTGGACCCCGCCTGATGCTTTCGATGGTATATCAACACGAATGGTTGCTAAGGTCCGTCACGAGGCCGGAAACGCAGAGCCGCCTTACCTTAAAGATAAACGGGCAGACAACTGGATCGGAAACCTTATCGCCAGCGAGTTCAGCATTCTAATCGAGGAAAAAGCCCGCATTGAAAACATCATAAATGAACTTATCAAAAGCGATGTGCTTCGTGTTGAAGATGTAAAGAACATCAAGGGAAACACCAGAAAAGCAGTCAGATCAGGGGAAAATGACCCATTGGTAGAATAATTTATTTTCCCCCTTTGATTTGGCCATTATTTTTCAACTATATAAGGAAAAAACTGCATGTTTTCCCCCTTTACTCCCCCTTTAACCCCCCTAAAACCCCCCTTTGCGCTAAATCGTGGGTATTGACTTGCCCCCCCTCTTTAAGTAAGCCCCCCTTTAGGGGGGCTTCCAAAGGGGGAAGGGGCCAAGACCCCGATGTTTTCGAAATTTTTCAACTAGGATAGATAACATGCAAGTAGACTACATTGAATTATCAAACGAAGAACAGAAGCAAGAAGCGGTCCGGGCGATTGTAACAGCGCAGCATGAGCTTGGCGCTCGTCTTGAGCAGTACCCGCAGCCATCGGATCCATGGAACCGGCAGGAAGGCGCTTGCGAATGGCTGGCTCTAGTGGCTTGACCACCGCAACCAATCACGCTAACATACAAGCAAGCCTCCCTGACATCTGAAATGGTGTCTAACTAACCGCCGATGTTGAGCTTAGGTTCCATCGGCGGGCTTTTTTACAAACCGCAATTCCCCAGCATACTAGACAACAACCACAATCGCTGGTAAGTTACGATAAATGAAACAACACAAAGGCTGACAACCCGTAAGGGACCAGACCAAACATATGGCAGCACGTAAACCTAGACAGCCAAAGTTCGCAATGTCAGATGAGCATAGGATTAAGATTGGGAACTCCAATATTCTCAATAACTTAATCAAACATGCTGATGGTAAGCTAGATATGTCATCAACACAGGTCCAAGTAGGTTTGGGGTTGTTGAAAAAGGTAATGCCAGATTTACAGGCGATTACATTAGATGCGAAAATAGACGCGTCAATAACTATTGAATCTCCCAAGGACAAACTATCAGGGTTCCTAGATGACATCGCAAAGCGGGGCGGAGAAACTAGCTAACCTATCTAGTGAAGACAGGGCAGAGTTTCTATCAATCCTAACAGATGAAGAATGCCAAGCCCTGCTACATGATTGGCGGGGCTTTAATGCACGACCAACACAGATAGCACCCGAAGGTGATTGGGATATATGGCTGGCGTTGGCTGGTCGTGGTTTTGGTAAGACACGCATGGGAACTGAATGGGTCCGTGAGAACGTAGACAGCGGTAAAGCAAAGCGCATTGCACTGATAGCTGAGACAGCAGCAGATTGCCGTGATGTACTGGTTGAGGGTGAAAGCGGCATACTATCCCTGTACCCTGTAGGTGAAGGCCCGTTATACGAACCATCAAAGCGCAGACTGACTTGGAAGAACGGCGCAGTGGCCACGCTATTCAATGCGACAGAGCCGGGGCAGCTTCGTGGCCCACAGTTTGACCTAGCGTTATGTGATGAGCTTGCTAAGTGGCGGTATGCCCGCGAAACATGGGATCAGTTGCAGTTTGGACTAAGGCTAGGCGACGATCCACGGGCTATGGTTACAACAACGCCTAGACCAATCGAGATAGTTAAATCAATTCTGTCTGGTGCGGAAGGGCAGGTGGTAACGACTAGGGGCAAGACGATGGACAATTCGTCTAACCTAGCGGCTAAGTTCCTGAAGAAGATTCAAGACAAATATGCTGGCACTCGCCTTGGTAGGCAGGAGCTTGATGCTGAGATACTTGGTGACATCCCAAATGCGCTTTGGACATTGGCCACGATAGACGCAAGCCGTGTGACTGAAGCCCCAGAAGAAATGGGGCGTATCGTTGTGTCGGTTGACCCGGCTGTTACCAACACGGAACGTAGCGATAAACACGGTATCGTTGCTGCTGGACTATCAAGCAACGGGCGTGACGGGTATGTTCTTGAAGATGCTTCACTGAATGGATCGCCAGAGCAGTGGGCAAGGCGGGCAATCGCCTGTTATGATTCATGGCAAGCTGATGCAATCGTGGTGGAAGTTAACCAAGGCGGGGATATGGTGGCCCAAACAATCAAGACTATCAGGTCCAACATACCTATCCGTGAGGTAAGAGCAACGCGCGGCAAGCATGTTCGGGCCGAGCCAATTTCATCGTTATACCAGCAAGGCCGAGTGCATCACGTCGGTGCATTCCCAGAGCTTGAAACACAGATGACGATGATGACAAGCCACGGGTTTGAAGGAGAGGGTTCCCCTGACGCTACAGATGCGCTAGTATGGGCGTTTACTGAACTGTTTCCGAAGATGGTACGCAGAAAAACTAGCAGTAAGCCTATTTTGAGAAACCTTGGCACTAGGGCATAGACATGGCTAAAATGAAAACGGCTGAACTTGAATCGCTTCTAAGCTCACAGCAGAATAACGCGGTGGGTGCATTAAACAGCACCATCGGCCAGCATCGGTCCAGCTTGATGGACCGTTACAACGCTGAACTGTACGGCGACGAGGTTGCAGATCGGTCTAAGATTGTGATGACTGACGTGCGTGATACGCTGGAAGCTATCAAGCCTGAGATTATGGATATCTTCACTGGCGGCGATAAGGTGGTGGAGTTCACCCCGCGCGGTGCTGAAGACGTAGCTGGTGCGGAACAAGAGACAGACGTGTGCAACTATGTGTTCAACGAAAAGAACGACGGTTTTATGGTTCTGTATTCGTGGTTCACTGACGCGCTACTGCTTAAGAACGGTTATGTGAAGCGGTACTGGGATGAACGTGTTGTTACTCGTATCGAGGAATATGACGACCTAACACCAGACGAGGCCAATAAGATTCTAGTTGATTTGCATGTTGGCGAAGATGAAGCCGAGATTGTAGAGCAATGGGGCGGGCCTGAGCTTGATGAGTTCGGTATGCTTGTAGAAATGGAGCCTATCGGGTTTAAGGTTCGCATTACTGAAGACATCAAGGAATATAAGATTGTTCCTGTGCCGCCTGAAGAAATCTATGTGTCACCACAATGGAACAGCCTATCGTTCAAGGGTTGCCCGTTTGTAGCCCATCGCCAAAGCATCACGGTATCTGAACTGATCGGCATGGGGTTTGACCGCAAGCTGGTTGAAGAACTGCCTGAAGTAGATGATAGCTTGGATAGCGAAGAAGCCGAGGCTCGATGGGTTAGCGAGAATAGCGGCGCAAGCAGCACAGATAAATCCATGCGAACCGTGCGGGTATATGAGAACTACATCATGGCTGACCGCGATGGTGATGGTATTGCTGAACTGCTGCAGGTGTTTACTGGTGGCGAGAACGGCGCAATTCTAAAGCGGAATGGTAAACTAGCAATCGAGGAGGTGCGCTCTAGCCCCTTCAATGCGGCTTGCCCTGTTCCTATCCCCCATAAGCATTACGGTCTAAGCATTGCTGAAATGGTAGAAGACCTGCAGCGTTTGCGTACAGTTCTCGTGCGTCAGATGGTTGATAACATCGTGGGTACGAATAACCCTGATGTCGTGGTTGATGAGGACGCGCTATCGGATGCGACTGCTGAAGACTTGGCAGTAACACAAGCTGGTCGCGTTATCCGCATCCCCGGCGGTGTTCAGTCATTGCAATATCTACCCGTTCCTAACTCGGCTGGGCAATCGTTGCAGGGTATCCAGTACGTTGATAGCCTACGCGAAGAACGCACAGGGGTTACAAAGCACGGGCAGGGATTGAATGCTGACGCTTTGAAGCCATTGGCCGAGGGTACTGTTAGCCAGCTAATGTCTGCGAGCCAGAAGAAAATCCTAATGATTGCGCGGGTATTCGCACAGACAGCGGTTAAGCCGTTGTTTTTGGATATACATGCTGACTTACGTTCAGGGCCACTGAAAAGCATTGCGTTGCGGTTGAACAACGAATGGGCGGATATTGACCCACGTACATGGGTTGATCGCGCGGATATGACTGTGAACGTAGGGCTTGGCACTGGTGACCGTGACGAGCAATTCCAGCGGCTTGCCTTGATACTAGGGCAGCAGAAAGAAGCAATGGCGCAAGGTATGCCGGGCGTTGGTGCTGAACAAATCCACCACACGCTAACGAAGATGATTGAATCCAGCGGGTTTAAGGATGTCGAAGCGTTCTTCCCTGACCCTGCTAAGATACCACCTCCACAGCCTGAACCACCCCAGCCCGATCCAGCTATGATGCTGGCGCAGGTTGAGATGCAGAAATCAGAGAACATCAAGCAGACGGCAATGGCTAACCTTGAGATTAAACGCATGGAGGCAGAGACTAAACGCCTTGATGTGCTTATGCGTGATGATCGGGAACGTGATATGAAGGCCGCTGACATCGAGGCTGACGAGGCTGCGCGTATGAACAACGCAATCGATGGAGCTATGTTGGCCAATGGGAATAGATAGCCTAGCAGCGTACCGACAACAGGCGGGGCTTAACAGCCTAGCTTCCCCAACGCGGGGCGGTACAGGGTGGGCGCAGTCTATCCGGGAATGGCTAAAGCCTGACCCTAACAGCGAGTACGGCTCGATCCTGCCCGCTGCATCTTCTACGCAATACAGCAACCCGACGACATTGGACGCACAAGGCCGCGCTATTCATGGCATGGAGGTTCCCTACCAAGAGCGCAGGCTGGCGATGCCTTCAATTGGCAGTGAGACTATCGGAAACCTTGTGAACTACGCTGACGCACCAAGGGCGGCGGCTATGGGCGAGTTTGACCCTAACACGCCTGAGAATATCGAGATGCTTGCGCGTGGTGCGTTTGATGCTGGTGCTGGTGGGATGTTGTTTAACAAAGCCCCCGCTGGTTCTTTGCGTAGCGGTGCTATTAGGACGGCGGCGGATGATGTTTCTGTGGCTAGAAAGATTTACAGAGGAACAAATTCTAGCGGTGAGTCTATATCCGGTGGTATTTCTGAAGGTTCTTTTTTTGTGACACCTGACGAAAGTGTGGCGAGGTTATATGGAGACACAATAGAAGAAATGGCATTCAAGCCTAATGCTAGAATATTAGTTGAGGGGACGCCAGAGTTCGCGTCAGTAACGGGTAGGCGTAGAGGTCCACTTTTGCGAACTATGAGGCAAGGGGAAAATTTAAAATCTGCGGCTGACGACGCCGCTAGATTGGCGCAAGAGTCTGGCTATGACGCGGTTGAGTTCAATTCTATGAAGGATATGGGAATAGCTGTGTTTAATGAAGATGCACTTGTTCGGTCAGACTTGTTCAGTGGACCGAACAAGTCTTTATCTGCCCCCTTATCCCCAGCAGAACAACAAGCCCAATCCATCATAGACCTCCTAAAAGGCGGTAACGCGGCAAGCGTAACAGATGACATGCTTGCGGCTGCTGACCAGAAATATCTGTTTGACAACTACGATTTGCCTATGGACACGGCATCGAGAATGGGTAGGGCGAAGGAAATGGGGTTTTGGGACGATATAAATTATCGCGGCGACAGGGCTGATCTTGAGTCATTTAATACAGGCCAGAACGCTAGGGAAGGTATAGGTGTTACAACGTCAACATCACCAAATGTTGCAGCGACATATATGACCACAGAAACCCCCGCCATGTACCCAGTTAGGGGTAGGGTCCGTGATCCGTTAGTTTTAGACGCAGAGGGCCGTAATTGGTTCGGAGTCCCACCTGACGCTAAAACATATGATGGTGCATTAAATGACGTTTTAGACACGACAGCCTATCTTGATGAAGATAATTTATTCGACTTTAATATCGGTGATGAGGCGTTCGCCAAAACAGACGATGTGTCTAGGGCCGCGCAAGAGGCCGGTTATGACGAAGTTAGGTTTAATAATATTGTAGATAGGGGCGGCGCGGGGAAGTGGCACACTAGCCCTGCTAATGACCCGCACACAACAATTATGACCGCAGACCCATCAAACATCCGCAGCCAATTCGCCCGTTTCGATCCCCGCCTATCACATCTAAGTAATCTATCAGCAAGCGGTATGTCACCAACAGCGGCGGCATTCGGGGCAATGTCACCAATAGAGCAGATACAAGAATACATAAACGGAATACGCAAGCGACCAATCGGAGGTGGTGGTAAATGACGGATAAGATACAACGCGCACACGCAGCGAACAACACGCTGAACGACGACACATTGATGGATGCTTTGACAGAGGTGCAGGAATCCATTATAAAGGCACTGTTGGCCGCGAAAACCCCAGAGGACCGCGAGCAGCACTATCAAGAATGGCGTGGTATTAACCGCGCCAAAAAGAAATTATCAGTCTGGGCCACCCCGGTCAGGCATGTGAAGGAAACCTAAATCGATGAGCGACACCCTAAATTCAGGACCGCAGAGCATTGAATCAATTCTCGACGCGCAATTTTCAGAGCCAGAAGCGGAAGCCGATGCGCCAACTGAAGCACAAGAGGAAGCGGCATCAGAGCCGACACTAGAAGCTGAAGCCGTAGAGGTGGATGCTGACCAAGTAGAAGACACGGACGAAACGACCGACCCAGAACCAGAATCGCAGGAACCGCAACATCTAAGCCTTGAGGAGTATGGGGATCTAACAATTCCTATTATCGTTGATGGCGTAGAAACGCAGGTTAACCTAAGCGAAGCTGCCAAAGGATACCAGTTGCAAGCCGATTACAGCCGTAAGACAGCAACACTTGCCAATGAGCGGAAACAGGCAGAAGCCTGGCTCCAGCAAGAACGTGCAGTCCTAGCGGATAAACAACGGTTGCTTGATGAGCAGCTTGCACAACAGATTGAACAAGAGCCAGACTGGGTTAAGATGGCGCAAGATGATCCTTTGAATTATCTGCCAGCCCGTGAAAAGTGGAATCAGCAGCAGACTGCCCGTGCCAACGCACAGCAGCGAGCGGCACAAGACCAAGCCATGCAATCGCGTGACTTCCAAGCAAGAACGGCTGAAATAGCTGTACGCGCTATGCCTGAATGGGCAACGGATGATGGTTTTGCCAAGAACGCCAATGGTCGTCAGGCTGTGGCAATGGACGCTGGTTTTACGGAAGCCGAATATAATGGCGCAGTTGATTATCGACTTGCCGTACTTCTTGAGAAAGCCTCGCGCTATGATGCGATGCAAGGAAAGAACGCGGTTGTTGAAAAGAAACTCGCATTGGCTCCCAAGGTTCTAAAGCCCGGACGTTCGAAGGGCAAACAAGATGTGCAGGCTGAACGGAAAGCGACGGTAAATCGCAAACTGAACCAGCCGCATTCTATAGAAACCGCGTTAAACGCATTCATGGATCGCCAAGCTGGTTAGACCTTTGAAAGGGTTTAATCTATGGCACAGCCAACAAATACGTTCGATACCTATGACTCCGTAGGCATCCGCGAAGACCTGTTCGACACTATCTATAACGTCGATCCGGACGAAACGCCATTCCTGTCCAAAATGGGCAAGGTATCTGCGAAGAACACTAACCACGAGTGGCAGACTGATGGTCTGGACGCTCCAAGCGCAACTAATGCTAACATCGAAGGCGACGACACAACCGCTGGTGCTGTTACTGCAACGACTCGCTTGGGTAACTACACGCAGATTTTCAAGAAGGCCGTTACTATCCCCGGCACTCTGGAATCTACAACCCGTGCAGGTCGTGGTCGTGAGCAGGCTTATCAGAAGCTCCTAAAAGGCAAGGCAATGAAGACGGATATGGAAATGTCTGCTTTCGCTAATAATGCCAAGGTTGCTGGTAATGCGACAACTGCGCGTGAGCTTGCTGGTGTTCCCGGCTGGCTGACTTCAAACACATCGGCTGGTGCTGGTGGTTCTGATGCAACTGGCGACGGTACAGACGCACGGACAGATGGTACACAACGTGCCTTCACTGAATCCGCGCTGAAGACTGTTCTAGCGAGCATCTATGACAACTCCGGCAAGAAGCCTGATTGTGTATATCTTGGTTCTTGGAACAAGCAGATTGCTTCGGGCTTCACAGGCTCCAGCACACGCTTTGACAAGGGCGAGAGCGCAACGCTTACTGCCCACGTTGATGTTTACGAATATGACTTTGGTTCAGTTCGCTTTGAGCCTTCCCGTCACGTTCGTAGCCGCGATGCTTTGGTTCTTACCACTGATATGTGGGCATGGGCTGATCTACGGCCAATGTTCGACGAAGCACTAGCCAAAACAGGCGATGCTGAGAAGTTCCAGATTGTTGCTGAATCCACTCTGGTTTGCCGGAATGAATTGGCAAATGGTGGCATCTTCGACCTTACTACTTCATAATGATTATGGGGCGGCAATAACGTCGCCCCGTTACCATCCAGAACGCTATACTCTTAGTGAAGGAACTACCCCATGAGAACCCTCAACGATTATATGATTTACACGAGCCTTGCCGACGTATCCACTGCTGGTCAGGTTTACGTTGCTGTTCCAGACAGCGGCAAGATTATCAAAGTATTCTCCACCCTAGCTGGTGCGATTGGTACGGCCCCTGCGGTGCTTACGATCAAGACTGCTGAAGGCACAGTGTCTGAGACAATCTCTATCACGCACACTTCATCTGCTGCTGGCGACGTTGATACATGCGCCCCTAGCGACAACAACAACGTGATTGAAGGCGGGACTATCGAGATTGAAACATCAGGTGCTTCTACCAACACAATCGCTGCACAGCTTTGCATCGTGGTACGTCGCTAATGGCTACGAAACCCAAAGCAAAGCCTGTTGAGCCAGAGGAGGTCATTGTGACTTGCTCGGTCAACAACATTTGGACCACACGCGGTAAAATCCTTCGTGGCAAATCAATCATGCTATCGGCTTCAGAGGCCAAGATGATTGAAGCCGCGATGGACGCGCGAAATAAAGGGGCATAACATGTCTAGTAGAAACGACGCACGGGTTCCTTTCCCCGTAACAGGTGGCACACAGTCTAAGGCGTTCACGTCGTCTAGTGCTGCTATCACAACCGCTGTAGGCGACCAGACACGGCGCGTACTGGTTTATTCGGACCAAGACTGCCACATTCAGTTCGCAGAAACCCCAGTGGCTACCACGGCTGACCAGTTCTTGCCTGCTGCACAGCAAATCATGCTTGCGATTCGTCCGGGCATGAAGGTCGCTGCTATTCGCGCAACGGCTGATGGTACAATTTACGTTAGTGAGCTTGATTACTGATGGATACGCGCTGGAAACCACATGCAAGCCTCGTAGGTGTTGCTGAACGGTATGTTGATGGGATTGGTAGTGATACCGAGTTCCACCGTCAAAAGGTGCAGGACGTTAAGCCGATCCTTGACTTCAACCAGCGCGTTCGAAACGAGACCAACGGCGCGACACCAGAAGGCGGTCGTCATGTTGGGCGTATCCCTGCAACCGTTTACTATGATTGGGTTGCTGAGTGGACAACGAAAGGGCTTGTGGGGCCGGGTAATATGGCGGGGTTGAATGACCTTCTCCTAGCCCGGCTTCGCGACCCCGACTATGGTAAATTCAAAACAACGTATGGATCTATCTGATGGACTTCCAAACCTTAAAGGCAAGTGTTGAGAGCGCGTTGGGTAGAACTGACGTGCCTGATTACGTTTACACGCTGATGACTTCGGATATCAACCGCGACATCCGCATCGTTGAAATGGAAAGCACATCTACGCTATCTGTATCATCTGAAGCCACAGCACTGCCAGCGGACTTCCTGCAGGTGGTAAGCATGTATGTGGACACGACGCCAAGAAGCCCGATGGTTCCCCTTACACGGCAAGCACAAGCCACACGACACGACAGTTCTGGCCAGCCGTATTACTACGCTATTACTGACGGTGAAATTCAGGTTATGCCTGTCCCAGACGGTACATATTCCGTAGTTATGCGCTACATCGCAAGCGTTGCCGCGTTCTCTGGGGTCGCTGACACAAACGATGTTATCACGCTGCATCCGGGGTTATTCCTATATTCTGCACTGTATCATGCGGCGGTATGGAAGCAAGACGCTGAGTTAGTGGCTGGATATAGTCAGGCATATATCGGCATGAAGAAAATGGTGATGGATTCGGACAAGAAGAAGAAGAACGCAGGCCCAATGATACAGAGAACGGCGGTTCAATTATAATGCAGCCTTTCGAGATTCAACTAGGGCAATGGTTGCCTGACCAGACGGACTATAAAAACCCCGGCGTTGTTGTGGCCAAGAACGTGTATCCATCAAGCGGTGGGTTTACTAAGTTCGAAGCCCCTGCTGGTACTGGTGATGAAACGACTGAGGTTGTTGCTGGTGCTGAGTTGTTCATTAAGGCAGACAACACCCCGCTTGTCGTCGGTGGTTCTTCAACCAAGTTGTTTTCACGTGTGGCTGGGGCTGTAACAGAAACGAATAGTTATACAGCTTTAGCACCAGACCACGTTTGGCGGTTTGAACGCTACAACGATATGATTATAGCGGTAACGCCCAACAACGTGCCGCAATACCTAACCGATTTAGACACTGACACGTCATGGTCTGCCCTTGGTGGAACGCCACCTAAAGCGGCAGTGATTGGCCGTGTGTCTGACTTCGTTGTTATGGGCGACTTAACGGATATCGACGCAAGCACAGCCCCTTATAGGGTTCGATGGTCTGCATTGAACAACCCGAACGGTAATTGGGTTACTGATCGCGGCGAGCTATCGGATTACCGCGACCTAGACCCTAAGCATGGCCGTATCACTGGCATTGTTGGCGGGCGTTTTGGCATTGTGTTCCAAGAACGCGCAATATGGCGTATGACGTTCATTGGTGCGCCTAAAGTGTTCGACTTCGAAGAAATATCGGTTGACCGTGGATGTGCTGCACCTGATAGCGTGGTGACAATCGGGTTTAATACCTATTTCCTAAGCCAAGACGGGTTCTATGCAACCAATGGCTCAGGTATCGAGTCTATCAGCTCACAGCGGGTTGCTGAATGGTTCATTAACGAGGTGAAGCAGTCTGAATACGACCGCGCACAGGGTGCTATAAGCTGGACCAAGCAATCTATTATGTGGGCGTTTATCCCAACTGACGGTACGACATTCACAAGGCAGATCATCTATTCATGGGCCGAAGACAAGTGGTCCTATTCTGATGAGGCTGTTGACTACCTTGTTGGCACAAAGGTTGACGCTACAACTATCGGTGATCTGGCGACACTGTATCCCGGCGGCATTGTGGATGTTGGGGTTATTGGCAACAGTGACTTCGAATCTAAGAACTTCATGCTAGGCGCGTTTGTCGGAACATCTGACACCAGCGGGTCTGAATTTGCCACGTTCACAGGGCCAGCGCGTGAGGCGACTATCGAGACAGGCGACTTCCAAGCCTTCCCCGGCAGTAACTCGCATGTATCTGGTATCTTGCCAATCGTGGAGAACGCCACAGGCAACACACGGGCGCAGACACTAAGCCGTTCCAAGCAAGGCGCGGCACAATCCGCATCGGCTTCTACGGCAGAGGGTGAGGACGGTTTCTGCCCACAGAAGACAGACGCTAGATATGTAGCGGCGCGGGTGGTTATCCCATCTGGTGCTTCATGGGATAATGCGTCAGGTGTTTTAATACAGGCCAGAAAGTCAGGTAACAAATGAGCAAACTACAAGCCCCGTTTGTCGACCAAAGTATTCGCAGACAGCGCAGCCTATCTACGCCCATAACTTTTAGTGCGGTAATGGGCTTAACGGATACCCCTATTTATACGGGCGTAACTGGTAAGTTCTTCCTTATTCGGGCCATTTCGGTGTGCAATCACACGGTAGGTCACGGCAGTTCTGGTGCTGTTGCTCTATCTCTGTATTATCAAGGCGATCATTGGCTTGATGCCTTTTCAGTAGCAGCCAATACCACGGTCCCAATCGACGGCCTTACTGGAATGATGTTAGCCGATGGTGAGAACCTATCAGGGTTTTCTGATGATATAAAAACAACCGTGTTTGGCTGGGGCTTACAAATTGAGGGCGGTGATTCATGGAGATTGTAGGAATACCACCCAAAGCCTTCAAGGATGTTGCCGGGCTAGTAGCTTGGCACTTCGATTCATTCGTTGAAAGGTCGCGCGGCGAAGAAAGCCTTGAGCATCTTATCGGTGAAGTCATGCAAGGCCAGCGTCAATGCTGGATGGCGTGGGATGGAATCGTTAGAGCTTGTGGGTTAACACAGGTCGTAAATAATGATATGAAGATAGTAGAATTTACACATTGCGCCGGAGAAGGGCGCGAGGATTGGAATGAGCTTATGGTTGATGAAATACGCAGATGGGCAAAGCACATCGGGGCAGACCGCCTTCGCGTCATTAACCGACCCGGCCACACACGAATGCTGAAGGGCATGGGGTTCACCGAAACACATAGGGTATTGGAGCAGGACATTGAGTAAAACAACCACATCAAAGCAGGAAGCTGCTCCTTGGAAGCCAGCGCAGGGCGCGTTGCAAGACGTTATCAACCAAGGTCAGCAGATGTATGCCTCTGGTGGTTTCCAAACTAACCCATACGAGGGGCAGCGCGTTGCTGACTTCTCCCAAGCGACACAGCAAGGGATGCAAGGTCTTCAAGCAGGATCCGCTGCTACGCCTATGGCGATGGGCGCTTATGGCGATTTCCTAAGCGGTGGGCAAGGCAACCCAGCGTTTGACCAAATGCGGGCAACCGCAATGGCAGACACCAAGGCCGCGCTAGGCTCAACGCTTGCGGGCGGTGGGCTTAATACTGGGCTAGGTATGCAATCGTTTGGGCGCGGTATGGCTGACGCTATCGGTGGGCTGGATTACGGTGCTTACGAGAATATGCAGAACCGCAAGATGCAGGCCTTGGGTATGTCGCCTATGATGCAGAACATGGGTCAGATGGATTTGAGCAACCAGCTTCAAGCGGGTGGAATGCAGGATACACGCGCACAAAACGTCATCGGCGCGGATATGCAGAAATACTACGAGGGGCAAAATGCACAAGCCGACGCACTAAGCAGGTATGCGAACCTTTCCGCTATGATGGGCGGTATGGGCGGAACTTCGTCTGGGTCTGAAACGAAACCTTGGTCTATTGGTGATGTTGGGAACGTGGCAAGCGGTATCGGCTCAACTTTGGCGTTCTTCTCTGACCGCAGGTTGAAAGAAAACATCCGCAAGGTTGGCAAAACCATTGGTGGAAACAACATTTACAGCTATAATTACATCGGCGGCACTGCTCGCCACACTGGGCCAATGGCTGACGAGGTTCCTGACGCTATCGTTGGCACGATCAACGGGTATTCCGTTGTTGATTATGGAAAGGTTAAGTAATGGCTTTTGACGGCTCTCGATTTGGCACAGGTCTTATGGCTTTCGGGGCTGGTCTAGCTGGCCGTGACCCGAATGTTCCAATCCAACAATATCAGCAAGGCATCGAGCGCGACGAGCGCAAGGTAAACATCGCATCATTGATGGATAACATGGGCATTGCGCCTAACCGACGTGCCTTAATTGATATGCTACCGCAAAACCAGCAACTGTCGTGGATTATGGGTCGCCAAGACCAGAACCAAGCGGCGGCAGCAGCGGCGGCACAATATCAACAAGAAGCGGCGGCAGCAGCACAGGCGCAGGCCGATTTCAATGCTATGATAGCTGGACAAGGCGGTAACGTAGCGCCACAGCAGGATGCGTGGAACGCGGCGGTTTCAGCACCACTAGGGCAAGGGTTCGGCGGCAACGTAAACCCAATGGCTCCGACAAGTATGCCTGTATCTAATCGACCAGACGTAGCACCTATGAACGCTGGCCCAATGGGTCCGCCGCAGTTCAACGCATCGCCTAGCGGCAGTCCTATGGATGTTCCGTCGCATATCACACAGCGTAACCCGATGGGCGTTCCTGTTCCACAGCAGCAGGGCGTTTCTAACCTTGCGGATATCACTGCGGCACAGCAGGGCGTTCAAATGCCGCCGCAAGCCATGCCTATTGCCCCACCACAGGGCGACATAGGGCCAATGCCGACAGGAGGTGATCCAAATCTAGGTTCGTATGAGAACTTTATTAATTACTCAAACATGGCGAAAGACGACACGTTGCAGCCCGGCCAAAGGGCTATCGCCGCAGCACTGGCGCAGCGTGAGGAACAACGCCTTGGTTTTGGTGGCGACGAAGGCACGTCCAGTATGCAAGAATACGATATGTACGCGACGCAAACAAGATCGAGTGGCGGGCAACCTATGTCGTTCATGGAATACCAGCAGGCTTTGAAGTCCGGAGACACCATTAACGTAGGCGGGCCAGCGGCTTACGGGGCGATACCTGTGGGTTATGAGGTGTATACTAATGAAGAAACAGGGCAAAACGCCATGCGCCCTATGCCGGGTGGACCAGCAGCAGCGGCAATTGAGCAAGGGTCGCAACTATCAGCGGCAGATTTCGCGGATTACGAGGCGAACGCCAACATGGTGCTGGACATTGTTCAAGGCGTTTTGGGGTCTGAAGGTCTTCGGGGTGGCACCGGATTTATGCAAGGCAAACTTGGCGGGTACAACCAGCCTGTTGCCAACTTTATAGCCAAGCACGAACAATTGCAGGGCAATGTGTTCCTTGAAGCATACGAAAAGCTGAAGGGCGGCGGGCCAATTACTGACTATGAAGGCGATAAGGCTTCTAATGCTTTAGCCAGATTGCACAGAACGCAAAGCGAGGCAGAGTACAGGGCCGCACTGACCGAGTTCTCCGACATTATCGCGAATGGCTTGGCTAGGGCGAGGGCTGGGCAGACCGTAGGAGCAGAACTATCTGACGCGGAATTATTCGAGAAGTACAAATTTGGCAGACCGTAGGAGCAGAACTATCTGACGCGGAATTATTCGAGAAGTACAAATAATGACTTACGAAGAAATCATGCAGGCACTACGGAACGCAGACGCGGCTGGTGATACCGCAGCCGCTTCGCGCTTCGCAGGTATGGCCAAGGACATACGACCTACCCCGTCAAAATACCCGGAGGGGACAGAAATACTTGCAGAAGTTAATGGTGGTCAGGTTTACCAACTACCAAGTGGGCAACGTGGTTTTTCTGGCGACGCATACTCTACAACCGACCCTGAAAAAGTTAGCGAAATATTAGCGGGCGTTCCCGCTGGAACAACGTCCAAGGCGGGTTTCTACGAAGATGTAATAGCACAACACCCAATAGCCGCACGCGGCGCTACAGCACTTCAGGGCTTTTGGTTTGGAGGTGAATATCTTGACGAAGCCGCTGGCGCGGTCCTACCTAAAGCACAGCAAGGGATACGCGCTTTACAAGAGGCAATGGCGCAAACGCGCCCTAAAGAGACATTAGCGTTGCAAGTTGGCACAGGTATAGCGTCATCGCTTCCAGTAGCGTTGGCGGCAGCGCCTACAATCGCGTCGTGGATGCCAGCCAGCATGGGCATGAAGGTTTTAGCGGGCGGTGGGCTTGGCGCTCTAGGCGGTGGTCTTGAGGGCATGGTTTCTGGTTATGGCGCGGGTGAGGATGGTAATAGGATGGAGGCCGCAGGTCGACGTGGTGTCTTTGGTGGCACGGCTGGTGGGCTTATGGGCATTGCTGCCCCTTTTATTGGTGCGGGTGTGCGTAAAGGCGTAGAGGCTTGGCGTTCAGCACCAACACGGCAAGCGATAAGGCAGGCCGGAATTGATGAGAGTTCCGCTAGAATGCTTTCATCCGTAGTTGATGCTGATTTATCGGTTGCAGAGAGAAATATCCGCGCTGCTGGTCCTGCAGCTATGGTTGCTGACGCGGGGCCAAACACCAAGCAATTACTTGATTTATCCATTCAGGGTTCAGGCCCAGCGTCTACGCAAGCGCGAGAGGCTGTTCAAGACAGGGCGGCACAGGCCGGACGTGATCTAGTCACGGCTCTTGATGACGCGCTAGGCACTCCAGTTGGGATTAAGTCGATACAACGCGAGGTGATGCAAAGCAGTGCTGGTGCGCGTGGGTCTGCCTACGACGCGGCATATGCTACAGCTATTGATTATTCGTCTGATGCAGGACGTAAGTTGGAAGGCTTGCTTGGTCGTGTGCCTGATCGCATTGTTCGAAATGCGGAAAATATGATGCGAGCTGAAGGCATGGCAAGTTCACAAATAAAAGTAACCATAGGTGAGGCTGGCGAAACTGTATTTGAAACCCTGCCAGATGTTCGCCAAATTGATTATATCACACGGGCTTTGCGCGACGAAGCATCAAGTGCTGGCCGCAGCGGGACAGGGGACTTGGGGCGTGTGTATCAGGGCTTGTCACGCGACATTCGGAATACGTTGGGTGGCGATGATTTAGTTCCTGAATACACATCTGCAAGGTCCGTTGCTGCTGACGCTATATCGCAGCGGGAGGCAGTGCAGACAGGGCGCGAATTATTGCTTACGCGCACTACTAGGGAGGATGTGGCCGAGGCGGTAAGCGATATGGGGTTTGACGAGTTAACGCGCACCAAGCAGGGTGTTCGGGGTTACGTGGATGACATAATGGCAAATGCAAAACGTGCTTTGACTGACGATAACATGGACGCGCGGGAGGCGTTGCGCCCTTTGGCAGAGATGACCACAAGGGCTGGACGCGAAAAAATGGCGCTTCTTCTTGGTGACGAAGCATCAGAAGTCCTACAAAAGCAAATGGATGAAATTTACCAATCGTTAGCATTGAGAGCGAGTATCGCGCAAAACTCTAAAACGTTTGTTCGGCAGGAGTTTGCACGAATGCGGGGCGAACTATCGCAACCCGGCGCGATGGAAACGCTACTAAGCGAAGGTAAGCCCATTGAATCAGCGCAAAGGGCGGTCGCTGGTGCTTTGGGTGCTGATCCCGCTGAAAAGGTATTGAGGGAGCAGCAAATTATGAGCAACCTAGCGGGTGTTTTGACTTCGAACGCAAGCCCCGAAGCGGCTGCGAGAAGTTTTGCACAGATGGGGCCAAACCTTGCGGCGGCTAGGGCGTCTGGAGACGTAGCTGGGCAAATGGCTGTTTCTGGTATCGCTGGC
>CALCGO010000567.1 GCA_937901055.1 uncultured Rhodobacterales bacterium | reverse complement strand
GCTTGCGCGAAACACAACTGGTCGCAGATGTTAACGCGTTTGAAGGCCACATCGCCTGTGCCAGCTCCACGCAATCAGAAATCGTCCTACCGGTTTTCAACGCGTCAGACGACCTAGTTGCGGTACTCGACATCGATAGTGACCAACCGGATGTTTTTACCGATGAGGATGCTTCACAACTTGCAGGTATTTTGTCCAACACCTTCACACGAGGTTAATATGTTCGCTTTTTGGCGCAGGCATTCCCGATATCTACTTCTCGCAACGCCCCCGCTGCTCGCAGGGTGTATTGAAACAGACAACAATTTTGGCAAAGTATGGAGCGGTGCGGGCCAACAGGCCGCATTAGCCGTTTCGCTACCGGCAAACGCCCCGTCCTTAACTAACATCTATTACGAGGCACCCGCTTCAAGCGGCGGGTCCAAAACCGGCGAGGAGCATCTGGGGATCGATATTATCGCCGCTCTGGGAACACCCGTTATCGCCCCTGCAAGCGGCCGCGTTATCAAAACCTTCACCGAACCGTTCTACGGAAACAACATCGTTATTGATCACGGCGATAACGAAGACGGCGTTCGTATCCATACCCAATACAAACACCTGCAAACACAGCTGGTCAGTGTCGGGGATACCGTCGTGCGTGGCCAACAAATTGGCACGTTAGGCAGAACAGGTGTGCTATCCGGTGGACTGCCACACCTTCACTTCGAAGTTCAGCTAAAAGGTCGCTTTCAACGAATGGAACCCGTAGACCCCAACGTTTACTGGGTTAACGGCGTTGGCGCGGTGACCTGTTTCGATGAAGCCACCGATTGGCCTGACACGCCATTCCAAACCACATACCCTGTCCCTTGTGGTGATATCTAGACAACAAGCGCCCTGCTGGGGACCCATGCATACCCATCTGCATCAAGGATCACACATTCGCGCAAACCATGCGGCTTATCGGTCGGTTGTTGCAAAATCGTTGCCCCGTGAACGTGTGTTTCGGCCAGTTTAACAGCCTCGTCCGGGTCGGTTTCGTACAACCGCAACTCAATCCCGCCCCCCCTTGCACCTGCTTCGGGCAGTAATGACAAAAGCGGGTGGGAATGAAACGTGGGGTCGGAATGCAACTGAAAAACCTGGCCCCCATAGGTAAGGATTGCAAAGTCCTCGGTGGGTTGAAACGCTTTCATCCCGAAAACATCCTGCAAGAACGCAACACTACCCAGCACATCCCTTACCAACAGGTTAATCCCCATCCCCTTAAGCGATGCGCCAAACTCTGCGGCTTTAACTTTGTCGTAATCCATGTAACGCCTCCAATACCTATCTTACTGTGTCACAAATTATTCACTTGAACATCTGCGACATCTTGTGCCATTTTTGGCCATGCATACTCCTATCAAATCTTGGGCCGATGTTGCCCCCCGCTTGATCGACGTAGCCTCTGGCCGCGCCCCTGCTAACATGGTTATTCGCCAAGGACAGTGGGTTAATGTCCACACACGCGAAGTGATTCCGAACACAGATATCGCCATTGCGGAAGGTCGCTTTGCTTATTGTGGGCCGGACGCCACCCATTGCATCGGGCCAGACACGCAGGTGATCGAGGCGAACGGGCGTTACATCCTCCCCGGTCTGTGTGACGGCCATATGCATATCGAAAGCGGGATGCTGACCACCACACAATTCGCCCGCGCAGTGATGCCCCACGGCACGACTTCCATGTTCACCGACCCCCACGAAATCGCCAATGTCATGGGGTTGGAAGGCGTGCGCTTGATGCACGACGAGGCGTTGCAACAACGTATTAACGTCTTTGTCCAGATGCCATCCTGCGCACCATCCGCCCCCGGGTTGGAAAACACCGGCCATGAATTGACCCCTGACGATGTGATCGAGGCCATGCAATGGCCCAACATTATCGGGCTGGGCGAGATGATGAACTTCCCCGGTGTCATGAACAACGACCCCAAAATGCTTGCCGAGATTGCCGCGACCCAGAGGGCCGGAAAAACGGTTGGTGGGCACTATGCCAGCCCCGACCTCGAAGGGTTTCGCACCTATGCAGCCGGTGGTCCGGCGGACGACCATGAGGGCACATGCGAAGCAGATGCGATCATGCGGGTTCGCCAAGGTATGCGCTCCATGATGCGGCTTGGGTCCGCTTGGTACGATATCGAAACGCAGGTGACGGCGGTTACGGAAAAAGGCCTCGACCCGCGTAATTTCATTCTTTGCACGGATGACAGCCACTCCGGCACGCTCATAAACGACGGGCACATGAATCGCGTTGTACGGCACGCCATTGATTGCGGACTCGACCCGTTGATTGCCATTCAGATGGCGACAATCAACACCGCTACGCATTTCGGGCTGGAGCGTGAATTGGGGTCCATCACGCCGGGCCGTCGCGCCGATGTTATCCTGTCTTCAGACCTAGAAACCCTACCGATCGAAACCGTGATCGCCCGCGGACAAATCGTTGCTCAAGACGGCGAACTGCTTGGTGAAGATGCGCCTTTCGCGTGGCCAACCAAAGCCCGAAACTCGGTCAACATGGGGGCGAATAAAACTGCCGCCGATTTTGATATTGTTGCTCCAGAAGGGGCAAATCAGGTTCAGGCCCGCGTCATCGGCGTGGTCGAAAACCAAGCACCTACGAAAGCGTTAACGGCAACCTTAAGCGTTGAAGATGGCCTCGCTGTTAGCGATGAGGCGCAGGATGTTTGCCAAATCGCCCTCGTGGAACGCCATCGCGCAACAGGCGGTGTTGTTAACGCATTCGTATCAGGTTTCGGATATACGGGGGACTGCGCCGTGGCCTCGACGGTCGCGCACGACAGTCATCATATGATCGTCGTCGGAACATCGAAGACGGATATGGCGCTAGCAGCCAATCGCCTGCACGAAGTTGGTGGCGGCGTGACCGTATTTAAGGACGGCAAAGAGCTGGCCTTGGTCAAACTGCCCATCGGTGGCCTGATGTCTGACGCGCCAGCCCATGAAGTCGCCGCCGCAGCCGATCTAATGGTCGCCGCAATGGCGGAATGCGGATGCACGTTGAACAACGCCTATATGCAGCATTCTTTGCTGGCTCTGGTCGTAATCCCTGAACTACGCATTTCCGACGTCGGCCTGATCGACGTCACCCTATTTGAAGAAACACCCTTATTTTTGAAAGACCAATAATGAACGAAAAACACGACAAATTAAGCCGCGTCTCGCCGATTTGCGAAGGACCACAAGATTTCACCGATGCCAAACTGGCCGTGAAAGCCGTGCAAAAACTGTACGATGAAGCCACGGTTTTTCTGAAAAGTAACTTCACCCGCGTGATGGACGGCGAAACCGTCGAGGGCCATTACCGCGCCTACTATCCGCAAATCACCATCTTCACGCGCAGCTTTGCCAAGATCGACACGCGCCTTGCCTTTGGTCACGTTGCTGAACCCGGCAAGTATTGCACCACCCTCACGCGCCCGCACCTGTTCGAAAACTACCTCGAACAGCAGATCGACCTTCTTATCAAAAACCACGGCGTACCTATTCGCGTCGAGGTCTCGACCACGCCGATCCCGCTGCATTTCGCAATGGACGAGGGGGCACATATCGAGGGCTCCATCGAGGATCGTTTGCAACGCCCGTTGCGTGATGTTTTCGATGTGCCCGATCTGGAAACCACAAATGACCTGATCGCCAACGGCACCGATACGCCTGCAGCCGACGGCACACGCGCTCTGGCTCCGTTCACTGCGCAGCGCGTCGATTATTCGTTGGCACGATTGGCGCATTACACCGCTACCAGCCCTGCGCATTTCCAGAACCATGTGCTGTTCACCAACTACCAGTTCTACATGGACGAATTTCTGGACTTCGCCAAAACCGCGTTGCAAGACCCGAATTCCGATTATAAACTGCTGGTCGAGCCCGGAAATGTCATTACAACCCGAGAGGGAACCACAGGCGAGCCGCTTGGCAAATTGCCACAAATGCCGACCTACCACCTGACCAGTGCCGATGGCACCGGCATCACTATGGTTAACATCGGGGTTGGCCCATCCAACGCCAAAACGATCACCGATCACGTCGCCGTCCTGCGCCCACACGCTTGGTTAATGCTTGGACATTGCGCAGGCTTGCGGAACTCGCAAAACCTTGGGGACTATGTTCTGGCCCACGCCTATGTCCGCGAGGATCACGTGTTGGATGATGACCTGCCCGTATGGGTTCCAATTCCCGCACTGGCCGAAATACAGATCGCGCTGGAAACCGCCGTGGCCTCGGTTACCGGCTTCACTGGATACGAGCTGAAAACCATCATGCGTACCGGCACGGTCGCCACAATCGACAACCGCAACTGGGAATTGCGCGACCAATCCGGCCCCGTGCAACGCCTTTCCCAATCCCGTGCTATCGCGTTGGATATGGAAAGCGCCACCATCGCAGCCAACGGCTTCAGGTTCCGCGTACCTTATGGAACCTTGCTTTGTGTCTCCGATAAACCGCTACACGGCGAGCTAAAACTCCCCGGTATGGCGACCGCATTTTATAAACGCCAAGTATCACAACATTTGCAAATCGGAATTAAGGCAATGCAGTCGTTAAAAGAGATGCCATTAGAGCGCCTACATTCACGCAAGCTGCGCAGTTTCGACGAAACCGCGTTCTTGTGACGCGGCGTCATTACCGTTTGGTAAATAAAAATTAGGGAAATTCCCAAAAAGCCATAAAAAATGGGAAAATATGCAAATCTTTGATTGAGTTTATCACTCAAACCCGCTTTAGTCCTGTCCGTGGGCCAAAGCGGTTCGGAAAAAGAAACAAGAAATAACAGGGATAGAAAATTATGACGCAAAAACCTATGACAAAAACTCAGCTCGTTGCGGCGCTTGCCGAAGCAACTGGAACTGACAAAGCGACAGCAAACAACACGCTTCAAGCGATCACAGACATCGTAACCAACGAAGTAGTAGGCGGCGGCGCTGTTACTCTTCCTGGCCTTGGTAAATTCGTTTGCCGCGACCGCCCTGACCGCATGGTTCGCAACCCTGCCACTGGCGAACAAATGCACAAAGACGCCGACCGCGTTGCCAAGGTGACTATCGCCAAAGCACTAAAAGACGCTGTTAACGCTTAATTGCGCCAACACACGATTTATTAGGGTCGTCATCGGGCGGCCCTTTTTCTTGGGGTACAGTTTGGATTTTCGCGCAATAATTATGGGCCTGTCGTTCGCTTTGATGTGGAGCAGTGCATTCACCTCCGCCCGGATCGCGGTCGCCTATGCGTCGCCCCTCGCCATGTTATCGATGCGGTTTCTGATTTCCGGCCTGATCGCTGTGATTATCGCCCGCGCGCTTGGCCAAACCGCCCGCCTTTCGCGCAATCAATGGATCGCTGTGGTGTTGTTCGGCATCTGCCAAAACACGATTTACCTCGGTGCGAACTTCATCGCAATGCAGTGGATCGAGGCCAGCCTCGCCGCTATCATCGCCTCGCTCTTGCCTTTGACCGTCGCCGCCGCCAGTTGGGCTTTCCTCGGCGAACGCTTGTCGAAAACCGGCATCATCGGCTTGATCGCAGGGGCTGTCGGTGTGTTTATCATCATGGGTGCGCGCCTTTCTGGTGGCGCCGACTTGTTCGGGGTAGCGCTGTGCTTTGTTGGCGTAGCAGCCCTAACCCTCGCCACTTTGTTGGTCCGCGGGATAAGTTCCTCGGGCAACGTGCTTATGATCGTTGGCTTGCAAATGCTGGTAGGCAGCGCAGTTCTGTTACCGTCCTCGCTACTGCTAGAAACGTTCCACGTTGAATGGACATGGCAACTTATCGCCGCTTTCACCTACACAACGTTGATCCCAGGGCTGGCTGCCACCCTAATATGGTTTCTGCTGGTTGGCCGTGTCGGGGCAACACGCGCCGCCAGCTTCCACTTCCTGAACCCTTTTCTGGGTGTTGCAATCGCGGCACTGGTCATATCCGAGGCCTTGACCCTTCGTGACCTAATCGGCGTTGCCATCATTATGGGCGGCGTGTTTGCGGTACAGACAGGCCGCAATAGGGCAGATTCTTAAAGCTGCATAATCCCGGAACCCTTGATATCCATACCTTCCAGAATATGCGCATAGCCGGCGGGTAAATCAGCCTTATTAACGACGCCCTGCTTACGGGCGTGCGCCAGAATGCTTTCGCCGGCCGGTATCTTTTTCAGGAACAACCGCGCAGCTTTAGGCCCGAATGAACCGGACAACCCGATGGTCATATGCAACCCGGGTTTGATCGAAGTATCATAGAGATGTCGCGTCGCGAACGCATGAAACGTCAAATCATTTAGCGTGGCCCCAACGTCGGACATAACCAAAAAGCCATTCTGCTTAAAAAAGACACCGTTGAACGTATTCTTCACCGTCCCGTTCAGCTGCGCGTTGTAAACAACCGAGGACCGGCGTTTGTATCGATAGACACCGTCCTTCTTGGTAATCATTACCAGCGTCTTCACTACTTTGCCCGGCATACGCAGCAACAACTTATACTGCCAATAAAAGCCCGTTTCCAGATCGGCATTCGTGATCGGCTGTACGGCCGCTGCGTCAAGCAACTCCATCATCGCGAGCACAGTGGTAGACGATGTTAGCGAAGTGTTGCTTCGTCCCTTGATTGGGCTTTCGGAATGCAACTCGCCGGGGTCTACACCGAAATAGTCTGCGATCTTCTGGTTAATCGCCTGTCTAGGCAAACTCTCACCACTAATGTAGCGCGCAAATTGCTGGCGATTAATACCCAAATCTCTTGCTACGGACGAAACTGATGGTCTGGTTCTACAAAGTTCTGTCAGGCGCTCGGCAAAATATGTACCTTTGGAACGCCCTCGTTTGGTGGGACTCAAAATCGCCTCCCGACTAATATACAAAATAAATGTGTTCTATAAGTCGTACAACCTTACGCAGATTATTACGCCGTTCAAGTAAATTCTTTCTCGGTTAAGTGTAACAATTTACGCTATTTTACGCTAATACGTCATTTTCTTTTGCTGAAAACGAGAATTTCCAAGCCCTACTATTTGGGCTATATTTACTATGAATACGGCGACTTTTTGTCTGCTCGTATGCTTAAGAATTACCGCCAGCGAACTCACCGTCACCAATATAAGTGGTCACACGAGTCCGCGAATTTCGGCAACCGATATGTACCCCGTCGGTTGCCGAATAATTCACCTAACGGAAAGTTCATGTGACTGTGTGCCGTGCGCGTTCTAAGAAGGCCAAATGGAATTTCTTCTCGGATATGGCGCTGGCCTGTTAACCCTTATCAACCCTTGCGTCCTGCCAGTGTTACCCATTGTACTTGCCTCTGCGTTGCAAAACCACAAGCACGGGCCGCTCGCCCTCGCGGCGGGAATGTCGCTTACATTCGTCATCCTCGGCGTTGGTGTCGCCACGTTGGGCGCAAGTGTTGGCCTAGACGCCGACCGCATCAGCCAGATCGGCGCGGTGATGATGCTTGGCTTCGGCGCTATCCTTCTAATTCCACAATTGAATTCAAAGTTCGCACTAGCAACCGCTGGCGTGGCCTCCGACGCCGACACGCGTGTAGGGCGGCTGGATCACACCAGCCTGCGCGGCCAATTCGCCGGTGGTGCATTACTAGGCGCAGTCTGGTCGCCATGCGTCGGCCCAACGTTAGGTGGCGCCATTTCACTAGCCTACAGCGGCGAAAGCCTCGCGCTCGCGACAGGCATCATGATCAGCTTTGCCATGGGTATTTCGACCATCATCATCGCTTTGGGGTACGGCGCACGCGAGGCGATCATGTCCCGCCAATCCGCCATGCGCATGTTGGCTGAAAAATCCAAACCCCTGATGGGCATCATCTTTATCGCGGTCGGCATCATGATCCTGACACGCTTCAACCAAATGATTGAGGTCTGGTTACTGGACGTCATGCCAGACTGGTTACTCTTCTTTTCCGTTTCCATATAGGGAAATTCTTATGACACCCACGATCAATCGTCGCAACTTTCTGATTACGACCACCGCACTTGTCGCGCTGCCCATCGCGGCCTTCGCCGCGCAGGACTGGATCGACTACAAACCCGGCGTCATCCAGTCGCTGCTGGATGAGGGCAAAACCGTTCTGGTAGATTATTCCGCTGTCTGGTGCTCCACCTGCAAAGCACAAGAGCGCGTAATAAACGACCTACGCGACATGAACCCCGCCTATAACGAGGCCATGGCCTTCGTCCGCGTAGACTGGGACGACTATGGCCGCCACGACGTCACCACTAGCCGCAAAATCCCCCGCCGCTCAACGTTGTTGGTATTGCGCGGAAGCGAGGAACTGGGGCGGATTGTTGCTGGGACAAGAGTTAATGATATTGAGGCGTTGTTGGACTTGGGATTGTGATTCATGGAGTGCACGGTCCCGCGCACCACCACTAAATCAAAAATCCAAATTCTCCACACTCAGCGCGTTGTCTTGAATGAACTCGCGTCGCGGTTCCACAACATCACCCATCAGCTTGGTGAAAATCTCGTCAGCCTCATCCACATGCTCCACCTTCACCTGCAACAGCGTGCGGGCTTCGGGGTCTAGTGTAGTTTCCCAAAGCTGACCGGGGTTCATCTCCCCCAAGCCTTTGTAGCGTTGCAACGACAGGCCTTTTTCGCCTTCTTTGAACACCACATCCAGCAAGTCGGATGGTGCATTGATAACGTTTTCCCGATCCTTGCGAACTAGCGCGGCGGGGGTGGCGTAAACTTCTTGCAAGTTCGCGGTCAGGCCAGCCAGTTTGCGCGCCTCGGCGCTGCGAAGGGCATTGCCGTCCAGCACCTGCACTTCTTCAACACCGCGCAGAACGCGCGACAGGCGGAGGCCGCCGTTTTGTGTCGGAATGCCTGACCAACCCTTTTCGTATTCCGTCGCGACCAAGTCCAGACGGGTCGCAACACTGTCTGCCGTGCCCTGCGGATCACTGTCCAAAACACCCGGAATCAACGCACCGGAAATCGCAACCTGTTCCAGAACACCGCGGGAATAATTCGTCGGAAACGCGTTCAGGATCGTGCGGCAAACCCGTGCCTCCTCAACCACGCGCTTCAAATCCGCACTCGCAATCTGGGAACCGTCACCAAGGCGCAAAATTGCATCGCTAAGGCCCTGATCAATCAAATAGTCTTCCAGCGCCAGCTGGTCCTTCAGGTAAACCTCGGACTTGCCACGCGCCACTTTGTAGAGCGGTGGTTGGGCGATATACAGGTATCCGCCCTCGATCAACTCTGGCATTTGACGGAAGAAGAACGTCAGCAACAGCGTCCGAATATGCGCCCCGTCGACATCCGCATCGGTCATAATCACAACCTTGTGGTAGCGCAACTTGCCGATATTGAACTCTTCACGCCCAATACCTGTGCCAAGCGCCGTGATCAAAGTTCCGATTTCCTGACTGCCGAGCATCCGGTCAAACCGCGCCCGCTCCACGTTCAAAATCTTACCTTTCAACGGCAGAACCGCCTGATTGTAACGCGAGCGCCCTTGCTTGGCCGATCCACCAGCGGAATCACCCTCGACGAGGAATATTTCTGATTTGGACGGGTCTTTTTCCTGACAATCCGCCAGTTTCCCCGGCAAACTGGCAATATCCATCGCCGATTTGCGCCGCGTTAGTTCTCGCGCCTTACGCGCCGCTTCACGAGCCACGGCTGCTTCGACGATCTTGCCAACAATCATCCGCGCTTCGGCTGGATGTTCTTCGAACCACTCCGCCAACTTTTCATTCATCAGGCTTTCGACCGCAGGGCGAACCTCGGAAGAAACCAGTTTATCCTTGGTCTGGGACGAGAACTTCGGATCAGGCACCTTAACCGACAGCACCGCCGTTAACCCTTCACGTGCATCATCGCCGGAAAAGTTAACCTTTTCCTTTTTCGCAATACCCGAAGAGGCCGCATAGTTGTTAATCGTCCGCGTCAGCGCCCCACGGAAGCCCGCCAAGTGCGCCCCGCCGTCACGTTGGGGGATGTTGTTAGTGAACGGGCGGACATTCTCGTGGTAACTGTCGTTCCACCACATCGCGACCTCGACTGTAATGTCGTTGCTCTCGCCGATGATATAGATCGGCGTGTCGATCAATGCGGTTTTGGAACGGTCGAGGTACTTCACAAACTCCTGCACACCACCGTCGTAAATCATCTCCGTTTCCAACGGTTCAGCAGGGCGTTCGTCGCGCAGCGTGATCCGCACGCCGGAATTCAGGAACGCCAACTCGCGCAAGCGATGCTCCAGCGTCTCGAACTTGTAGTTTCTATCCGAGAACGTCTCGGTCGAGGCTAAAAACCGCACCTCGGTCCCCGTGCGATCTGTGTCGCCCAGCGTTTCGAGGTGTTTTACCGTATCGCCATGTTCAAACCGCGCGATATGCTCTTTGCCATCACGCCAAATCCGCAGTTCCAGATAATCCGAAAGCGCGTTCACCACGGAAACACCAACCCCGTGCAAACCGCCCGAAACCTTATAGGAATTGCTGTCAAACTTACCACCAGCGTGCAACTGGGTCATGATAACCTCGGCCGCGGAAACGCCTTCTTCTTCGTGGATACCCACAGGAATTCCACGCCCGTTATCGCTAACCGAAACGCTGTCATCGGCGTGGATTATCACTGTCACCGTGTCCGCGTGACCCGCCAAGGCTTCATCAATACCGTTGTCCACGACCTCATACACCATATGATGTAGGCCAGACCCGTCATCCGTATCGCCGATATACATGCCGGGGCGTTTTCTCACGGCTTCTAAGCCTCTGAGAACTTTGATAGAATCGGCACCATACTCTTCAGGAGTTTGATCGTTATCAGCCATTGGTGTATTCCCCTATTTAGTAGGGGGAATACTAGCGGATTTATGGGGCAGTGTCACGCTATTGGCGCAATTTTATAATGGTTTTCCACCGTTCCGCACGGATAGGATTTTGAACCCAGAAGCGTCCAGCTTTGTGTCGTCGTCGCCCCTTCAAGAAACAGCGGAATGCCGGCCCCCAACAGGATCGGGAGCGTGAAAATCCGCGCTTCACGTATCAACCCACGGGCCAGACACTGCGCGATCACGTGGCCGCCGTCTACATAGGCATTCGGAAGCATCTCTGCCGCAACCGCGATGCTT
>CALCGO010000566.1 GCA_937901055.1 uncultured Rhodobacterales bacterium | reverse complement strand
CGTCGACATCAGTGCCGAGGCCCGCGAAGCCCTGTGCACTTGCGGTGATGGGCCAAAGCAAAAGGAGAAAGACTCTAGCGTTCATTTGCAAACACTTTCAGCAAATCCGCTGGCCGCGTCCGAGCAAGCTTTGTTGCAGGCCAGAGCGCGGCGATAACAGCAGCGACCACCGCAAAAACAGCGAGGCGCGCGTAGTCCAGTGGGAATAAGAACAGCGGTAAACGCCATCCGAAGGCCTCAACATTGACAACTGCCAACAACGTCCATGCCAGCGAGAGCCCTAGCGGCAATGCGAGAGCCGTGGTGAGTAGCGCCAAAAGGGCGGCACGGACGATTTCCAAACGGCCCAGCCGCGCGCGACTAATTCCCTGAGCCCAGATAGGGGCAAGTTGTGGAATGCGCATGGTAGCGAGGGTCAACAGACTCATCAAAATGGCAAAGCCCGCCACGGCGAGTGTCAGTATATTGAGCGCACCGGTCACCGTGAAGGTCCTATCAAACACCGCCAATGAAAACGCCTTGATAGCTGCTTGATTGATCATGTTTACCTCAGTGAGGCCAAAGTCTGCGCCAAGATCGAGAGATAGGGCCGTCACGCGCGACGGATCTATGCGCACGCCAAACCTAAGGGGGGAAATATCGGGAAATAGGGCTGCAAACTTGGCTTCAGTAATGATGACCTGCCCGATTGGATTGCCGTAATCACCATAAATACCGAGAACTTTAAAGGGGTGCCCTGCAATCGTAATTTCATCACCAATCGCGATGCCCGCGCGACGGGCGAGTTGTTCGTTAATCGCGGCCGCCTGCCCTGCTTCAATCAGCGCCCAAGCGTCGGGTGCAGCATCCAAAAAAAGCCAGTTATCGCGGTATGTTGCATGGGCGATAGGACCGTAGATTTCAGATGGAAGGCCGCGGATGTCTTGATTAGCGGACTGAATTGGCAGAACCTTGTCAACACGGAGTTCAAGATAGGCGCGCAGGCTGGCGGCCTGTTGCGCGTCATCCGCATAGACGTAAAATTCTGAAGCAAGCCGTTGGTCAAGGAACCCTGTAAAGGTCAAACGGAAACTGCTCACCATCGTAGAAACACCAACGTTGGTAGCCATCGCGATCAAAAGCGCCATCAACGCCAGCGACAGGCCTGGAAGTTGTTGGCGCGTATCCGCCCAGAACCATTCCTCCATAATAGATTTGGCATGCCGCGCGCCAGCGGTAAGTAGAACGTCCAATATAACGGGTAGGGCAAGGGCCGCTCCAATCAGAAGAGCGGCAAGCATGGCAAAGCCGGCCGCCAGCCCACTGCCCAACCAGCCTAGCAGACTGGCTGCAACAAGAAGAAACATAGCGAACACAGCCTGTATCAGGCGACTACGCCTGGCCTGCATCGCCCAAGCATGTGGCCGCGCCGACGCCAGCAGGGGCATACATGCCAAGCGCCAAAGCGACGCGGCTGCCGCCAAAGCCGTACCACCCACAGCAATAAGCAGACCAGAGACCCACCATTCCGGCCGAAACTGCAAGGTGCCTGAAATCGATTGCCCATAAAGACCCAATATAGTGGCAGCAACGTCAGGCAACAGCGCGGCAGCCATGAAATAGCCAAGCCCGACGCCGATCATGCCAGCCAAGACTGAGATGCCGACCAGTTCAAATGCGATAAGGGCGATCAGGTGTACTAGGGGAAAGCCCAGCGCGCGCAAAGTGCGAATGACCGGTCGACGCTGTTCAAATGCGAGGCCGATTGCGCCATGCACGATGAAAATACCCACAACAAACGAGAGGAGACCAAACGCCGTGAGATTTAAATGGAAACTGTCTGTCAAACGCCCCACGTCCGATCCACTTTGAGGCGGGATCAGTTCGAAATTTGGGGCGATCACTTCAAGTGGGGGCTGTATGATCGGTTGTTGTGGCGCAACGATTAGGCGCGAAATCTGCCCATCTAATCCCAACAGTATTTGTGCAGTGCCAACATCTGTTAGAATAACCGCAGGGGCCACATCGGATGACGGAAATTTGCGTACATCTACCTCACCCAACCGCTCAAGGGTTTCTTGGGTTGCAAACAAGATACCGCGTGTGATCATATCGACCGTCAACTTACCGTCACTCAGACCAACAGGAGTCAGACCACCCGGCGATGTCAGGGCATCTGTGCCAATCAAACGGATACCGTCCAATCGCCCTTCAACAACAGGGCTGACAAGCCAGCCCGCACGTCGCAAGGCAATGAAATCTTCCTGCGGTATTGTGCCTGTGCGAGCAACGATCTGGGCGAACATCCCCTCACCCAAAGTTTCAGCAGCGGCATCATATGAGGCGCGCGCTTCGGTGTTGACCGCCTGAACTCCCGACCAAAGCGCCGTAGCCAAAGACAGCCCTACCACCAACGTGAATAACTGCATCGGATTGCGACGCCAATGGGACAGCAACGCTAAAAGACCCGCATTTGTCATTCTTCAGCACGTTCGATTTGGCCTGCGCGCAAGTGTAAGCGGCGGCCCATACGTCCCGCGAGCCGATGTGAATGGGTGACCAACAACAGGGCAGCATCAGTTTCTATCGCAAGGGTCATCATAAGCTCCATCACCTTGTCGGCTGTTTCTTCATCCAGATTGCCAGTAGGTTCATCGGCAAGAATGAGTGCGGGTTTTGCCGCCAAGGTGCGCGCAATCGCGACACGCTGTTGCTGACCTCCTGAAAGTTGTTCAGGATATTTCCCCAACTGTGCAGACAAGCCCAGCCGGTCTGCCAATTCCTTGATCCAGTTCTGGTCCAAACGGCCTGCAAGGCGGGCCTGGAACCCAATATTGGACTCCACGGTCAGGGATGGAATCAAGTTGAACTGTTGAAACACTACACCAACCTTGTCACGGCGCATGCCCGCGCGCCCAGCATCATCCATAGCCCCGATATCCACACCATCGACTGCCACAATACCGCTGTCAGGTTGATCGAGGCCTCCAATAATGTGGAGCAATGTACTTTTACCACTGCCCGATTCGCCTGTGAGAGCAAGTGTTTCGCCTCGCGCCAGAAGCATTTGGATCCCCCGCAGAACAGGCAAATGGCCATCAGGTCCGGCGTAAGACTTGTGCAGATCGCTTACGGATAGAAGCATGGGCTTCGGTTGATCCTTCGGTAATTGGAAACTTATTACCTAAACTAGCGGTGAGGCGAAAAATTTAAAGGGGTGTTCGATTTTGCGCATATGCTTCATCGCAACATCAGAAGAGGAGGTTTGAGGGTGCCGTTAGACAAAAAGGGGGTCTTATTGGGCGTCC
>CALCGO010000565.1 GCA_937901055.1 uncultured Rhodobacterales bacterium | reverse complement strand
CCCCTCGGATCGCAAAAAAGTCGTCATCCTTGGCGGTGGCCCGAACCGTATCGGTCAGGGTATCGAGTTTGATTACTGCTGTTGCCACGCCTGTTACGCCCTGACAGCCGCCGATTATGAAACCATCATGATCAACTGTAATCCCGAAACCGTTTCGACAGATTACGACACCTCCGATCGGTTGTATTTTGAACCCCTATCCCTAGAATCCGTTCTGGAAATCCTGCGGGTGGAACAAGAAAACGGCCAGCTCCACGGCGTCATCGTGCAATTCGGCGGACAAACTCCGCTGAAACTGGCCAACGCGCTAGAAGACGAAGGCATCCCGATCCTTGGCACAACGCCTGACGCGATTGACCTTGCCGAAGACCGCGAACGCTTCCAGCAATTGCTGCACGATCTGGACCTGAAGCAACCTTACAACGGCCTCGCCTCCAGCCCTGAACAAGCCTTTGAGATCGCCAAAGACGTCGGCTATCCGCTGGTTATTCGCCCATCCTACGTTTTAGGTGGCCGCGGCATGGAAATCGTGCGCGACGACGCGCAACTGACGCGTTACATTAACGAAGCGATTAACGTATCCGGCGACAACCCTGTGCTGCTCGACAGCTATCTAACGGGTGCCATCGAAGTCGACGTAGACGCGCTGTGCGACGGGAAATCCGTACACGTTGCTGGCATCATGGAACATATTGAGGAAGCCGGCGTGCATTCCGGCGATAGTGCCTGTTCGCTGCCGCCATATTCCCTCGATGCGGAAACAATCGCGGAACTGAAACGCCAAACCGAAGCGATGGCCATTGGCCTGAACGTCGTGGGCCTGATGAACGTACAGTTTGCGATCAAAGACGGTGTGATATTCGTACTCGAAGTTAACCCTCGTGCCTCGCGTACCGTTCCCTTTGTGGCCAAAGCGACGGGTTCACCCATCGCGTCTATCGCAGCGCGTATCATGGCTGGCGAGACACTGTCGAACTTCGATCTGGTTGACCCGAACCTGCCATATTACGCCGTGAAAGAGGCGGTTCTGCCCTTCAACCGTTTCCCCGGCGTGGACACGCTGCTTGGCCCTGAAATGCGCTCAACCGGCGAGGTCATGGGACTGGACAAAACCTTCAGCCGTGCCTTCCTGAAATCGCAACTCGGTGCTGGCGTCGACCTTCCGACCGAAGGAAACGTCTTCGTATCCATCAAAGACTCCGACAAAGGCGACATGATTTTGGAAGCCGCGCGCACCGTCGCTGGCTTGGGCTTCAAGATCGTGGCAACCCGTGGAACCGCAGAATATCTGGCATCCAATGGCATCATGTCCGACGTGGTTAACAAGGTATACGAGGGCCGACCGAACATCGTAGACGCGATGAAAGACGGTGGCATTCAATTGGTGTTCAACACCACCGAGGGTGTGCAATCCGTTGAAGACTCACGCGAAATTCGTTCCGTGGCGCTTTATGACCGGATTCCGTACTACACGACCGCCGCTGGTTGTCGCGCCGCTGCGCGCGCCATGAAAGGCCGCACCGAAAGCGAGATCGAGGTCAACCCATTGCAAAGCATCATCGTTTAGCCGTAGGGTCGAACGATGGAAAACAATAAGTACGTAGCAATTGGTTTGGCGCTCGGCATTTCGTTTGGTGTCACTTTCGGGTCGGTCTATGGCAATGTCAGCTACGGTCTTATTATTGGTATGGTCTCAGGTATGATTATCGGCGCGGCAATTGATACCAAGAAAAACGAAGACGATTCCGACAGCTCATAACGGTTACGCCTACACCATTTATTAACCATTCCCGCGTATAGATATTCGTACTGAGCGAGGCGGATTAACACCCCGTAGGTTTATC
>CALCGO010000564.1 GCA_937901055.1 uncultured Rhodobacterales bacterium | reverse complement strand
CTCGTGAAGTCAACGCGTTCAGGATATTCGTGTGCTCTCCAACTACCTGCTCATAGGCATTGCCCGAATGAAACCGTTGCATCCGCATGACCTGAAGGATCACGCCCGCCCGATGATAATTTGCCGAAAGCACGGTGTTACCCGGAAGATCCATAATGGCGGCATGAAAGGCTTGATCCATTTCTAAAAACGCCACTGCCTGGTCCGCCGTCGATATAGTAGGGGCCAGTTCGGCCATCTGATTGTTGAGTGCGTGCAGATGTTTTAGCGAAGAGGGCCCAAGCGCTTCGATCACCATTGGGGTAGCTCCAACCTCAAGAACTTGGCGAAACCTGAAGTTTTCGACAGTGGTGGCGGCGTCAATTTGACTAATGAACGTGCCACTACGTGGTTTGACCTCCACCATACCAGTTTGCGCGAGCCTCTGAAGCGCCTCGTTTAACGGTGTTCTACTTACCCCCAACTGTTTCGCCAATTCATCCATGTCCAATCGATGACCGGGGCGAAGGTGGCCTGACAGGATGAGTTTCAAGAGGGCCTCATAGACCCTGTCCCGAACCGATCGTGTAATGATCCGCAAGTTTGGCGGGAGCTTTTTTGGGTTATCTGTATTCATATCTAAGGCCGTCTAATTTTTTCCTGGCTTGACAGAAGATTGTGTCGAGACGTATAGCAATTGAAATTTCACATTTTAGATATAACACACTGAGGAAAAACGCAATGGCAACCTGGTATTTCGATGATGATGCAGACCTATCTCACCTTGATGGCAAGACTGTAGGTATCTTTGGGTATGGTAATCAGGGACGCTCCCAAGCGCTCAACATGCGCGATGCAGGCGTGAATGTAATTGTTGGCTCGCGTAGCGACGCGTCGGCCCAAGCATCCAAAGATGATGGCTTCGAGACACTCCCGCTTGCAAGCGCGGCAGCAAGGGCGGACGTGCTGTTTGTGCTGGTCCCGGACGAGGTGATGCCAGCAGTATATCTGGAATTCCTGGAACCCGGATTGCAGGACGGAAACACCCTGGTTTTTGCCAGCGGGTACAATATTTATTACGGGAAAATCACGCCGCCCACAGGTGTGAACGTCATCATGATTGCGCCACGCATGGTCGGACAGGGTGTGCGCGATACAGTTCTGGACGGGCAGGGGTTCCCAAGTCTTGTTGCCGTGCATCAGGACCCAACGGGCTCCGCACATGCAATTATGCTGGCCCTTTCCAAAGCGATTGGATCAACCAAAATGGGTGTGATCATGTCGAGCTTTGAGGAAGAGACCGTCGTTGATCTGTTCCACGAGCAATATGGTGGACTTCACGCCATGCGTCGCGCCTTCGAAGTGCTGGTCGAAGCCGGCTGTAGTCCCGAAGCCGCGATGCTGGAACTTTGGGCGTCCGGTGAGATGCGGGAAATTGGTCAGTACTTTGTTGATCATGGGTTGTTTGCGCAACTCAAGCTCCACTCGCGCACCAGCCAGTATGGACAACTTGTCTATGGGCGCGGAAAACCGGAACAGGAAGAGGCGCATAAAAACCACCTGCGTGGCATTGTCGAGCGGATCAAAAACGGTGACTTCGCGGAGGAATGGACACAAGAGCAGGCGAATGGTCTATCCACCATGGAATCCGCTGAAAAGGCAATGGAAAACGACCTCCTCTCGATAGAAGAGCGGAAGCTATACAAGCGACTGGGACGATAATAGCCATCCGGCATTGATTTGCCTAAATAGCGAACACCGATTTGCGATGGTACTTCTTATCCAGCCCCTGATCCGACGGTTTACAACGTGAACGGTTGGGAGCTGTTGGCAGATGATATCTGAGTGCGAAAATGAACTTCGCGTGGTGCATTATTTGATGTCTGCAGGGCTCTCTTAGTGCAATTATTTTATCAAATAGAGACCTCAGTATAAGGCCTATATTTCAGTTTGATATTACCGAG
>CALCGO010000563.1 GCA_937901055.1 uncultured Rhodobacterales bacterium | reverse complement strand
GCAACCTTACTATACAGTTCATGGTTGGGCCCCAGCGGGCGGGCTTGATGCCTCTGCCGTTCCGGGTGCAACAACAGTCTGGACAATCGAAAGCGGCAACATCCTAACCGAAACAACGCCACTAACCATTATGTGGGACAACGGCGCTGGCCTCGTATTCCACCGCACAATCGCGGTTGACGAAAATTATATGTTCTCCATCACGCAGCGCGTAGAAAACACCACTGACGCCGCTGTGCGGATGCAACCATACGGCATTATCGCCCGCAAAGGCGAGCCTGACACCTTGGGTATGTACTTGCTTCACGAGGGTGTCGTTCGCGCACAAGACGGCGAAATTCAGGAAATCGACTATGACGACATGCCTGATGAAACCTTCGATGCGGCTGAAGGCGGCAACATTGACCGTATAGACGTCCTTGAAGGTGGCTGGATCGGCATGACCGACAAATACTGGATGACGACACTGATCCCGCTTCCGGGCCAGCCGTTCGCCTCCGTATCGAAATACACACCAAGCAACGACACCTATCAGGCCGATATGCGCCTGCCTGTTATGGAAATCTCGGGCGGCCAAGACGCAGAGATCACCACGTTGCTATTTGCCGGTGCGAAAGAAGTATCCACGATCCGCGCCTACCAAGACGATATGGGCATCGACAAATTCGTCGACTCCGTTGACTGGGGGATCTTCTTCTTCATCACCAAACCGATTTTCTCGCTTCTGTCCCTGATCCACGGCTGGATTGGCAACATGGGTCTGTCGATCATCGGCCTGACACTGGTCATCAAGGCTTTGCTGTCACCGCTGGCATACAAATCCTATGTCTCCATGGCGAAGATGAAAAAACTTCAGCCTGAAATGGAAGAACTGAAGAAACGCACAGGCGACGACAAGCAAGCCATGCAAAAAGAAATGATGGAACTTTACAAGAAGAACAAGGTAAACCCAGCTTCGGGCTGTCTACCAATCTTCCTGCAAATCCCGATTTTCTTCTCGCTCTATAAAGTGCTGTTCGTGACCATCGAAATGCGCCACGCGCCGTTCTTTGGCTGGATCCAAGATCTCTCGGCACCGGATCCAAGCTCCATCCTGAACTTGTTCGGTTTACTGCCGTTCTCGGCTCCGGGCCCTGAAAGCTTCCTTGCGATCCTGTCCATCGGTGTGTTCCCGATCCTGATGGGTATCACTATGTGGATGCAGCAAAAACTAAATCCGGCCCCCACAGACAAAACGCAAGCCATGATCTTCGCTTGGATGCCATGGGTATTCATGTTCATGCTGGGCCGTTTCGCATCGGGTCTTGTGATCTACTGGGTGGCCAACAACACCATCACGTTTATCCAGCAGTATGCCATCATGCGTTCGCAAGGTGTTAAACCAGACGTATTCGGCAACATTATGTCCGGCTTCCGTAAGATCAGGGAAAAAGACACCAAGGAATGAGCGCATCCGTTGCACATATCTGGCGTCATCCGATCAAAAGCCACGGACGTGAGGAAGTACCCGAAACGTCGCTGACGGCAGGTAAATGCCTGCCGTGGGATCGTCGCTGGGCGGTTGCCCATGAACGGTCCTGCTTTGATGTGGAACGCCCAAGTTGGCAACCTTGCAACCAATTCTCCATCGGGGCGAAGTCCCCTCGGTTGCAGGCCATCACCGCATATGTGGACGAACGCACAAACAAAATAACGCTTAGCCATCCCGACTGTCAGGACATTACAATCAACCCTGACCACGAGGGCGACGCCAATCACTTCGTGCAATGGGTGATGCCAATTTCCAATGGATCGCGCATGTTGCCCGCCCGACTGGTTAGTGCATCGCAGCCGATGACGGATACCGATTTCCAATCCATCTCGATCATCAATCTGGCGTCCCACGCCGAGATTGAGAAAAATCTGGAAACCAACCTGTCACCAGAACGTTGGCGCGGGAACATTCATATCAATGGATGGGCGCCATGGGCCGAAAAAGAAATGATCGGCAAACGCATTCGCATCGGCGACGCCGAACTCGAAATCCGCGAAGAAATCACGCGCTGCATGGCCACAACCGTTAACGTCGAAACCGGCGTTCGCGATGCAGACACCCTAGGTGCGTTGAAAAAAGGTTTCGGTCATCAGGAAATGGGTGTTTACGCCGTTGTGACAAAGTCCGGCCGGATTCGCCAAGAAGACCAAGTAGAGGTACTAACATGAGCGTACAATTCCCCATCGCCGAACTCCCAGACTACGCCACAGCCGAGCTCGGCCGTAAGCTTTTCGCTGGCAACTCCGACTTCCTGAAAGGTGTTGTTGCAATGGATGGCCTGCCACCCGCTGACCGCATGGAAGTCTGCTTCGCTGGCCGTTCCAACGTCGGTAAATCCACATTGATCAATGCACTAACAGGCCGCAAAGCCTTGGCCCGTGCTTCCAACACGCCGGGCCGCACGCAGGAGATCAACTATTTCACACTGCTGGACGAACACTACCTCGTCGACCTGCCGGGCTATGGCTTCGCCAACGCCCCCGTACCCGTCGTAGCAAAATGGCAACGCTTGCTAAAAGCCTACCTACAGGGCCGCGCCACCTTGCGCCGTGTCTTCCTGCTAATCGACGCGCGCCACGGCCCGAAAGACGTTGATGAGGAAATCATGGTCCTGCTTGGATCATCCGCCGTGACCTTCCAAGTTGTCCTGACCAAATGCGACAAATTGAAAAAGCCGGAACTCGACAAGATCATCGAGAAAACCCGCGCGACCCTAACCAAATTCCCCGCCGCCTATCCCGAGATCGTCTTGACGTCCTCGAACAAGGGCGAAGGGTTAGACGTGCTGCGGACCATCATCGCCACAATGGAATAAACTCCGGTCTTGGGTTTCTCGACCCAAGCGGCTAAACAAGTCAAAACCGCGAGGAGCCACCCGATGGAGTTACAACAAGCGATGCAACGCGACTCGATTGCCACAGCCAGAACCCTAAGCGAAGCCCTGCCTTTCTTGCAGCGCTACGACGGTGCTATTGTTGTGATCAAATTCGGCGGCCACGCGATGGGTGACGACGCCGCGATGGAGCAATTCGCACGTGATATTGTGCTGATGAAACAGGTCAACGTGAACCCCATCATCGTACACGGCGGCGGCCCGATGATTAACGAAATGCTGGAAAAGCAGGACGTCAAATCCGAATTCGTGAACGGCAAACGCGTGACTGATGCCGAAACCATGAAGATCGTCGAAATGGTCCTGTCCGGTTCCGTCAACAAACGCATCGTTGGCGCGATCAACAAACAGGGTGGCAAGGCTGTTGGCCTATCCGGTAAAGACGCAAACCTGATGGTGTGCGAGAAAGCCAAGCCGGACCTCGGATTTGTTGGTGAACCCGTCAAAATCAACCCAGATGTCCTGCACACATTCCTCGACAGCGACCTCATTCCGGTTATCGCGCCCGTCGGTGTGGGCGTAGATGGCCAGACCTACAACGTAAACGGCGACACTGCCGCCGGTGCCATCGCGGCAGGCCTAGACGCCGATCGCCTGCTACTGCTAACCGATGTGTCAGGCGTAAAAGACGCCGATGGCCACGTCATCACGCAGCTAACACCAGAACACGTGGCCGAATTAACCGCCAATGGCGTAATTGCTGGCGGTATGATCCCGAAAACCCAAACCGCCCTTGCAGCGATCGAGGGCGGCGTGCGCGCCGTCGTAATCCTCGACGGTCGCGCACCACACGCTTGCTTACTGGAATTGTTCACCGAACATGGTGCTGGTAGTCTGATCCGCGAGTGAAGTTGCGAACACATTCAGTTTATCATATGTAACAATGCCGCATCCCTCTTGATCTTCGCGCAGATCAAGGCCACGTTCCGCATATGGAAAACGAAACTCTCATCCGTCTGTCGGTCTTTCTCGGTCTGTTCGCGCTTTTCGCGATCATCGAGACAATCATCCCGCGCCGCGCGCGCCCAGTTCCCCGAAGCCGCCGCTGGTTTGTGAACTGGGGGTTAACAATTATTGACAGCGCAACGCTGAACCTGATGGCTTTTGTCATTCCGGTCATGTCAGTTGGGGCCGCAATCGACGCGGGCGCAAATGGTCTGGGCTTGTTTAATAACGTCGGGTTGTCCGCTTGGGTGGAAGTTGTTGCCGCGATCCTGATCCTCGACTTCGTGATTTGGGGCCAACACCTGATCACCCACAAAATCCCGCTGCTATGGCGCCTGCACCAAGTCCACCACGCCGACCGCGATATGGACGTAACCACCGCCATCCGTTTCCATCCGCTGGAAATCGCATTGTCGATGTTGCTAAAAATCGGCCTGATCTACATCCTTGGCCCATCCGCTTTCGCTGTGATTCTGTTCGAAATCATCCTGAACGGTTCCGCCCTATTCAACCACGCCAACATCCGCCTCTCGCCGCGCGTCGATGCGATCGTGCGCACGGTTTTTGTCACACCAGACATGCACCGCGTCCATCACTCGGTTCTACGCGAGGAACATGACAGCAATTACGGGTTTTCTCTGTCAATTTGGGATCACATATTCCGCACCTACGTCGCGCAACCCAAAGCGGGCCACGACGACATGGAAATCGGCCTGCGTTGGCAAGATGAACGTCCGGGCAAGCTGTGGTGGGTCCTAAAACTGCCATTCACCAACAAATGACGCTTGATGTAATCACCGAGACTGCCAGCGCTGAAGGGTTGGCTGTCCTCGGGGCATTTCATCACGACGACGACCAGACACTTGTGTTGCTGGGTCCAAATGAGCCAGCGTTCTGGTCTTTGTTTACCCGAAGTAATGAGTATTTGGACAAAAGAGAAAATCCGATGGATCGCTGGTCGCAGCGCGTGATTGGGGCGCTGGCAAAAACGCTCAACGCCACGGCGTTGTTCCCGTTTGGCGGCCCGCCATACCATCCGTTCATTAGCTGGGCACAGCAAAGTGGGCGCGCATGGCAATCTCCGGTTGGGTTCTTGGTGCATGACACAGCGGGGCTGTTTGTTTCCTACCGCGGCGCAATTCTGGTTCAAGGGCGTATTGAAATACCCCCAACCGCTTCATCCCCTTGCGATAATTGTTCAGAAAAGCCTTGTCTTTCCGCATGTCCTGCCGCAGCCTTGGGGCAAGACGGATATGACGTTCCGAAGTGCCACGCGTACCTTAATAAAGTCGGAACCGAGTGCCTTTCCAGCGGTTGCGCTGTGCGCCGCGCATGTCCAATCGGGCAGAACAAACGATTGCCTTCGCAATCCGCCTTTCACATGAGGGCGTTTCATAAAGGATAGAATTAATGAAGAAACTCACCCTCATGCGCCACGCCAAATCCTCTTGGGCAGACTCCGATATCCCCGATATTGACCGCACCTTGGGCGAACGCGGTCGCAAAGCCGCAGGACTTTTAGGCAAATGGCTGGAAAGCTCGGGCAACGCCCCAGATCAAGTCATCGTTTCTTCCGCCACTAGATGCCAAGAAACATGGGAGTTGGTTTCCGAAGGCCTATCAAACAATCCGACCGTTGTTACCGAAGCGGGCCTTTACATGGCCTCCCCCGAAGCAATTCTGGATATTATCCGCAACGTGGCCACAGGCGACAACGTGTTGGTCATCGCCCATATGCCTGGTATCGGAAGCCTAGCGCGTGCCTTGCGTGTTGATCCTGCGCCTGCGCACACCGCGTTTGACAAATATCCAACTGGCGGTACGACGGTGCTGGAAATTCCAAGCGACTGGGCCGCCCTCGATTTTGGAACTACGCATCTGGATACCTACATCACGCCCGCTGATCTGGGGTGATCACTGCTGGGATTTGATAAACGTCCCGTTATTCAAATCCCGCATCGCCTGACGTAATTCATCTTGGGTATTCATTACAATCGGCCCGTGCCATGCGACGGGTTCCTGAATGGGTTCGCCTGAAACCAACAAAAACCGCATACCGCGCTCCCCCGCTTGAACGGTGATTTCGTCGCCGCTGTCAAACTGCACCAAGGTGCGGTTGCCAGACATGTCGCGAATATTCACCTCTTCGCCGGCGACCTCTTTTTCGACCCGAACGCCGTAAGGTTTGGAGGCATCGCGGAACGTACCGGAGCCGTCAAAAATATACGCAAACACATGCCGGTAAGCATCTACGGGCAACGTTTTGCGAACGTTCGGCGGGATGTATACATCCAGATACTGCGGGTCGGCCGCAATCCCATCAACCGGGCCAGCTTTGCCCCAAAAATTGCCGATAATCACCTTCACTCGCGTGCCATCATCATCAATAACCTCGGGAATATCCGAGGACGTCACATCCTGATACCGTGGCGTCGTCATCTTCTGATCGGCAGGTAAGTTTGCCCACAACTGGAACCCGTGCATTTGCCCGGCAATGTTAGGTTTAGGCATTTCCTGATGCATAATTCCGGAGCCAGCCGTCATCCACTGCACATCCCCTGCACCCAGATTGCCAACATTTCCAAGGCTATCTTCGTGCGTGATATTCCCTTGCAATACATAGGTAATCGTCTCGATCCCGCGGTGGGGATGCCACGGAAAACCTTTAATGGTTTTGGCCGGATCATCATTGCGAAAATCGTCGAACAGCAGGAACGGGTCCAGCATACTCGGGTCATGAAACCCGAAGGCGCGGTGAAGGTGAACCCCAGCGCCTTCCATTGTTGGTTGCGCAAGGGTTTCGGATTTTACGGGGCGGAACGACATTTCTAAGACCTTTCAAAACAAGTTGTTCGAAAGATAATGCAGTTCGCCCCGATTATTATGCCTTTATTTCAAGACAGATTGTTTACGCTACAACCCTTTGGAACGATAACTCGCCGCCACACGCTCGATCGACACCAGAAATGCAGCTGTCCGCAAATCAGGCACATCATCACGCGCGTGCCAAACTTGACGCATCGACTGATATGCAGACCGCATGGAATCGTCCAAGCCCGAGCGCACCAACTCCAACTCGTCAGCACCCTTCAGGTACTTTGTCTTGAAGTCATCCGACAGCTCCCAGCCAATCGACGGGTCATCCCCCAACCGCTGTAATTCATCTAGCAACAATTGATGGCGGGATTCCTCTTGTCGCCTCTGCATGCGACCAAACCGGATGTGGCTTAGATTTTTGACCCATTCAAAATAGGAAACCGTCACACCTCCCGCGTTGGCATACATATCGGGAATAATCACAACACCCATGTTTACCAAAATCTCGTCCGCGCCCGATGTGATTGGCCCGTTCGCCGCCTCGATAATCAGGTTGGCCTTAATTCGACTCGCGTTGGTCAGATTGATGACGCCTTCCAAAGCCGCCGGAATAAGGATGTCGCAATCCATTTCCAGCGCCGACGCACCGTCAGGAATATACTCCCCACTAAGGAAATCCTTTACGCCGCCCGTCATCATGATGTGCTCTTTAAGCAGGTCGATGTTCAAACCGTCAGGGTTCACAACTGCCCCGTCGCGTTCAATCACCGCGATAACTTTCGCACCGTCTTCCTCGGACACAAATTTCGCCGCGTGGTAACCCACGTTGCCCAAACCTTGAACAATCACTCGCTTGTCTTTCAGCTTGCCTGTCATGTTCGCCTTGGCTTTATCCTCTTCATAACGGAAGAACTCCTGCAACGCATATTGCACGCCGCGCCCGGTCGCCTCCACACGGCCCTGAATGCCGCCGGAATTAATCGGCTTACCCGTCACACAGGCCGCCGCGTTGATGTCCGTTGTGTTCATCCGGCGGTATTGGTCAACAATCCACGCCATCTCGCGTTCGCCCGTGCCCATGTCTGGCGCGGGTACGTTTTGCGACGGATTAATCAGATCGCGCTTGATCAGCTCATAAGCAAAACGCCGTGTGAT
>CALCGO010000562.1 GCA_937901055.1 uncultured Rhodobacterales bacterium | reverse complement strand
CGCGCCGGAACCGGACGGGCCGTACAGCTTGTGGCCGGTGATAACATAAAAATCTGCATCCAGATCAGCGACGTTAACCGGCATGTGGACGGTCGATTGGGATCCATCAACACAAACCACCACGCCTTTGTCATGGGCCGCGGCGATGATGGTTTTAATATCAACGACAGTGCCGAGCACGTTCGACATATGCGTGATGGCCACCATCTTGGTCCGCGGCGATATCGCGTCGATCACGGCTTGGGGGTCGAGCGAGCCATCCTCCGCGACATCAACCCATTTCAGTACCACACCCATGCGTTCGCGCAGGAAGTGCCATGGAACGATGTTGGCGTGATGCTCCATCACCGTCAGAATGATCTCGTCGCCCGCCTTAAGATTGGGAACGCCCCAGCTGTAGGAAACTAGGTTTAACCCCTCGGTAGAACCCGACGTGAACAAGATTTCCTCTTCGCGCTTAGCGCCCAGAAACTTTTGCACAGTCCCGCGCACGGCTTCGTATTTGTCCGTCGCAAGGTTCGAGAGGTAATGCAGCCCGCGATGTACGTTCGCATATTCTTCGGCGTATCCACGGGTGACGGCATCAATCACCGCCTGCGGTTTTTGCGCCGAGGCCCCATTGTCCAAATAGACAAGCGGTTTGCCATGGACTTCGCGCGACAAGATGGGGAAGTCTTTGCGGATCTGGTTAACGTCATACATTCGGGATAAGCTCCATCACCGGTAGGCCAAGAATGTTTGCCACAATAACTGATATGGCACCTGCGATCAGGAATGCCACTATCGCCACCACAAACCCCAGAAAAAGGTTCTTGGTACCCAGAAGTTGCGACCAGAAGATAGCCAAGGTGTAGGGCCCCCACACGATAGTGAACAGGACCACGAACACCCCGAACGGGCCAAAAAGCACGGACGTGAGGATCATCACGCTTAGAAGGACCACCAACAAGAAGTTGAACCAAAGATAAACAACCATCGCGTCTGAAAAGGTCACGTTCACACGGATACCACGGGCCAGCATAACGACGATCTGGCTAACGAGGTAGGCGTTCACAAATTGCACGCCCACATCCACCACTGGCATGGTGAATTCGACGGTCCACGCGTCTGTGGCCTGTGTCTTGATGAATGTATAAAGCAGGAATTGCGACAAAATCGTAAGGACCGCCAATAGCAAGGCGGCCTCGATCAGTACGTTTCGGGACAGGTTTAACCCTGTCAAATGTGGCGCAGCGGTACGTGGCCGGAAGAAACTCTCCCTTGCCAGTTCCAGCAAGGGAATGGGCATTTAGATAACTCCGTTTGCCCTTAGATATAGTGCCCAGAACATACCTACAATACATAGCAGTGAAAGCGCGGCAAATAATGGGTAAAATCTTTTGAAACCGTGGGCGGCCGTTGCACCGGCGGAGACAAACCAGATGTATGGAAGCAAGCCGAGCCACAATGGCGCCAACGAGAGTGTCTCGCCAGATAGAAACGGCATCACACCTTCCATCGAGGACATGCTGACCGCCAGTACTGCCGCCATAACTTCAAACGGGGCCGACACGAAAGAACCCCAGAACACACCAGCACGGGTGTCCTTCAAAGTCCCGGTGCCGCCGAAAGCACGAAGGATAAGGCCAAGAATTAATGAGAATGCGTAAATCGAACCTGTCCGGACCATCAAAGCGACAACCAGAAGCAATGCTACATCGTCAGGTAAAGCGCTTTGGGCGATTGATGTCGGGCTAACGACGGTTTTTACCGAAAAGGACAGGAAGAAAATCAGGTCGGAAAGAAGGACGAAAAATAACAAGCGGGCTTCGGAGGGGCGCTCTGCGATTAGGCGTCGTGTCGATGCTGGCATGTCTTTCCATGCGTCGGCGATGCGCGTAAAAAAGCTGGTATCGTTTTGACGATAAATGCCGTGTCCGGCTTTGAAACTTATGTCCGCTGTATCGGCGTGAATAGTCATAATAGCCCCCATTAATTACCCTGAAGAAAAACGGTACTTACTTACAAAAAACACGGTTTAGAAAAAGTATTTGCAGTGAAATTCGGGATCAAAGCCAATCGCTTCGATCCCGTTTGGTTAGCTTACATCGCCATGTAACGTACGCCGGCTATTAGGATGACTGCCAGAGCAGCGATGGTGCCGAAAATAGGAGCCGCGTTGTCAATCCGGTTGGCTGCCGCAGCGCCTTTGGACACGAACCATACGAATGGAACCATACCAAGCCAGTAAGGAGTCATCTGGACACCTTGATTCTGAAGGAACGCAAGGCTTCCGTCGAACTGGTTGATGACAACCGCGAACTCGGAGATGATCAGGCCAATCGGTGCGGCGACAAATACGCCCCAGATAACGCCGACGCGTGTTTCATGCAGCGTCGCTTTGCCACCGAAGAGTTTAACAACAACGCCAACAACCAGTGCGAGCGAGTAGATCGCTGTGGTGCGCAGCATCAGCGCAACCATTAACCAAAGAACAACGTCGGACCCCATAGAGGTCGTAGCAGCCTGTGTCGGGGCGATCAGGGTTTTAAGGGCCCAAGATAAGGTGAAGATCATGTCGGACAAAAGGACCAGCATAAGAAGGCGGGCTTCAGATGGACGTTCGCTTATCAACTCTTCAGTTGTGGCGCGCATATCGAAGAACGACCGTGCAAGGCGCACTGTAACGCTTGGGCGAAGGCTTTCTGTTCCGTTGCGAATGTCTGATATGTTGATGCTAACCATGATCTCGTCCTCTTTCTAAGTTGGGACCAACATGGATTACAAGTTTGACGGAATTAGGGCAGCACTAGGGCGTTTGTGCCCCAAGTCGTATAATTAGCAAAATGCCTGCAAAAACAACGAAAATCATGCCAGAAACCCGCCATTCGCTATGAAATTCTTTGGCTTCAGCCAACATTGCGCCCCAAATTCGCAGTATCGCGAGGGCTAAAATGATGTTGAGGGCACTCAGAAAATTGTGCCCCAAATCACCACCAATCTGGATAAAAACACTAGACAGCATCGCTTTGGCGATCAGAACCGGGCTAAGAACCGCAAGGCCCCAAAACAAAGCATGGCGGGCGTTTTTATTGCTGCTTGTCGCCCCAAAAGCCTTGGCAACGAAGTGAGACGCCCAGGCGATTCCGTACATCAGAAGTGGTAAAAAGAACATCACCACGAAGAACCACATGATTATGCCCGCAGCGATGCTTTGGTCTGGTCGTTGCGACAGGTCTGTAGCGAATAAGCGAGGCAGGAAGCTGAGAAAAACTACGAAGCAGCCGAAGACAAGCAGTGCCAACAGCCCTTCCTCACCCGGATTTTTATCGAGCTGTTTGCGCATGGAGGCCCGAAGACCTCCATATGCGGTAATGATTTCGGGTAGAAACCCGCTGCCCAGAAAGCTCATTTTACCCTCTGTGCCGTTCCATCCAGCCACCAAGGCGTTCGCGGATGACGTCGGCCAAGACTTCATCTTCGATTTCCTGAATGCTCTCATCCATGAATGCCAAAACCAACATATCTTGGGCTTGATCCTTGGGAACGCCTCGAGAGGTCAGATAGAATAGCGCCGTTTCATCAACGGCCCCGCAGGTGGAACCGTGCGAGCAGATAACGTCATCGGCGTAGATCTCCAGCTCGGGTTTCGCGAGGAACGTACAGTCGTCGTCCAACAACAAACCCTGCGCGATCTGGTAGCCATCTGTTTTCTGGGCATGCGCATGCACAAGGATTTTACCTTGAAACACGCCGGTGGCACCATTTCGCAAAACCTTTTTGAAAACCTGACGGCTTTCGCAGTTCAATGCGTCGTGGGTAATGAACACGGTGTCATCATGATGATACGCCCCGTCACCGGCACTTGCACCTGATACGGTTGCGAAGGCGTCGTCACCCGTGAATTCAATCACAGCCTCGTTGCGGGTTAACGCGCCGTTAACGGTCAATGTGAAGCTTTTGAAACGACTTTCTTTACCTAGGCGCGCAAACATATGTGTGACGCCCAAACGTTCATGATCCCGCCCTTGCGCGCGCACATGATGAAGGGCCGCGCCATCGGCAATGTCTACTTCAAGGCTACTGTTAAACCGCGCCGCTGCCGGACCATTTTCCAGCAACGTCAGGTCTGCACCTGCTTCCAGTTTGATAACATTGTGGACCATAACGTCAGCATCGGAACCGGAACGCACATAGCGCAGCGCAATCGGTTTGGTTGCTTTTCCGGTCACCCGAATAACCAGCCCCTCGCTCGCCGCCGCAGTATTCAGCGCCGCCATTGGTCGAGGCACAGGGTTCTGGCCGTTAGCTTCCAGCACACCATATATATCGCCCGCCCAGTGGATGTCTTTGGACATGGCGGAAGCCAGCGTTTCAATCTCGACGCCCTCCATCGTCAGATCATCCGACAAGTCGGCCCGAAGAACACCGTCCACGAACACCACCAGCAGCTTTTCGACGCCGTCAAACATTGGCGCTTCGTCTGTCTCGAGGATCGCCGCAGCTTTCGCAGGTTCTAAAAGCCGCGCCGGATTGGTGAATTTCCAATACTCGTCACGCCGGACCGGCGCCCCGCTGTCTCTTAGCGTTGCTTCGGCTCGTATCCGAGCTTGCTTTGCCCAAACACCCTCATCCGCAGGCGATGGGTAAGCGCTAATCAGCGTCTCCGTTGCGTCCACTTTATTTGCAGCAAGCGCCATTACGCCACCTCGGCCAACAAATCAGCATAGCCGTTGTTTTCAACTTCAAGTGCCAGTTCCGGCCCACCGCTTTTGATGATTTTACCGGCAGCCATGATGTGCACAACGTCTGGTTTGATGTGATCCAAAAGGCGTTGGTAGTGCGTAATCACAAGGAAAGACCGCTTGCCGTCACGCATCGCGTTCACGCCTTCGGACACCAGCTTCATTGCATCGACGTCCAGACCCGAGTCCGTTTCATCAAGGATACACATCTTTGGTGAAAGCATCGCCATTTGCAAAATCTCGTTACGCTTCTTTTCGCCACCAGAAAAGCCGACGTTAACCGGACGTTTAAGCATATCCGCATCAATTTTCAGGTCTTTTGCTTTGGCGCGAACCAGCTTTAGGAACTCAGCTGCGTTCAATTCTTCTTCGCCGCGCATTTTGCGCTGGGAATTTACGGCTGTGCGCAGGAATGTCATGTTGCCAACGCCGGGTATTTCAACAGGATACTGGAACGCAAGAAATAGACCAGCAGCAGCGCGTTCTTCTGGCTCCATATCCAGCAGATCAACTCCGTCAAGCGCAGCCGCGCCTTCATCAACGACATACCCGCCCTTGCCCGAAAGCACATACGATAGCGTCGACTTGCCGGACCCGTTCGGCCCCATAATCGCGTGCACTTCGCCTGGACCGATATCCAGATCGATACCTTTAAGGATTTGTTTATCTTCGTCCTCAAGCGAGGCTTTCAGGTTTTTGATATTTAGCATTTCATTGTCCTTAGTATGCGGCGCTTGGCCGTCTAAATTCATTGACGAGCCTTAGCCCACCGATCCCTCAAGCGAGATCGCCACTAGTTTTTGTGCTTCCATCGCGAATTCCATCGGCAAGGACTGCAACACTTCCTTAACAAAGCCGTTCACGATCAGGGCCACGGCCTCTTCTTCGCCTACGCCGCGTTGCAGGCAATAGAACAGTTGTTCGTCGTCTACTTTGGATGTCGTCGCTTCGTGCTCAACACGCGAAGAATTGTTTTTCACTTCGATATAGGGAACAGTGTGCGCACCGCATTTGTTACCGATAAGAAGGCTGTCGCACTGCGTGTAGTTACGCGAGTTCTTTGCTTTCGGGTGCATGGTCACAAGACCGCGATAGGTGTTCTGCGCTTTACCTGCCGAGATGCCCTTCGAAACGATCCGCGACTTGGTGTTTTTACCTAGGTGAATCATCTTCGTGCCTGTATCGGCCTGTTGGTAATTATTGGCGATAGCGATGGAGTAGAACTCGCCTTGGCTGTCATCGCCGCGCAGGATGCAGGAGGGGTATTTCCATGTTACGGCAGAACCCGTTTCCACCTGTGTCCACATAACCTTCGCACGATCACCGCGACAATCAGCACGTTTGGTTACGAAGTTGTAAATGCCGCCGACACCGTTTTCATCGCCCGGATACCAGTTCTGTACCGTCGAATACTTAACGTCCGCGTCTTCCTGAACGACAATCTCTACCACAGCGGCGTGCAATTGGTTCGTGTCGCGTTGTGGGGCCGTACAGCCTTCCAGATACGAAACCTTGGAGCCTTTTTCCGCGATAATCAGCGTGCGTTCAAACTGGCCTGTGTTTTCCGCATTAATACGAAAATACGTCGAAAGTTCCATCGGGCATTTGACGCCTTCGGGGATGAACACAAACGAGCCGTCGGAGAACACCGCGCTATTTAGCGTGGCATAATAGTTGTCGGTCGCGGGAACCACAGTTCCCAAATACTTGCGAACCAGTTCAGGATGATCCTTCACAGCTTCGGAGAACGAACAGAAGATTACACCGGCTTTGCCAAGTTCTTCCTTGAAGGTTGTGCCAACGGAAACCGAGTCAAACACCGCATCCACCGCAACCTTGCGTTCGCCTTCAGGCATCTCAACGCCAGCCAGCAAAGCCTGTTCCTTCAACGGAATGCCCAGCTTGGCATATGTTTCCAGTAGTTTCGGGTCCACCTCGTCCAGCGACTTTGGCTTTTCGTTCATGCTTGCCGGTTTGGCGTAGTAATATATGTCCTGAAAATCAATCTTGGGGTAGTCAACCATCGCCCAATCCGGCTCTTCCAGTTTGATCCAACGGCGGTATGCATCAAGACGCCATTCCAAAAGCCATTCGGGTTCGTCGTTTTTTCCGGAAATCAGGCGCACGATGTCTTCGTTTAGGCCAAGCGGCGCGTATTCGGTTTCGATTTCAGTCTCGAAACCGTACTTATACTTTTCCGCAACGCCCTGAACCGCTTCAACGGTTTCGGCGTCAACACCTTCCTTAACTACATCTTCTAAAGCAGCCATTTGGCTTTCCCCTTATTCAAGCCGCGCGTTGTTTGTAACGGCGGTAGTGTTCAATCCATGTGTCGGCGAAGCGTTCTACATCGCTGCGCCTTGTGCCTAACCCCATTGAGATGCGTATCGCACTGCTGGCGGTGTCGTCGTCGTAGCCCATCGCTTTGAGGACTTTGCTGCCAACGACCTTGCCGCTGGAGCAGGCCGAGCCCGCAGATACCGCGAAGCCGGCTAAATCCATTTGCATGACCTGCGTTTCCCCCTTCCAGCCGCTTACAGCTAAATAGGAAGTGTTGGGCAGACGATCAACGTCCCGCGCAAAAATTTGTAAATCGTCGGCGGTGTCAGCCAGATACCCTTCAAGCCAGTCGCGCATATCGGCAACAGCGTCCCAGCGGCCTTCGTCAACATCGCGCGCTGCGGCGGCCGCTGCTGCCCCCATGCCCGCAATACCGATAACGTTTTCAGTACCCGAACGGCGACCCATTTCCTGACCGCCACCTTTAAGGCGGGCGTCGACTTCGATTCCTTTACGGATGATTAATGCGCCGACACCCTTCGGGGCTCCGAATTTGTGACCCGAAATCATCGCGCGTTCAGCGCCACTCCACGAAAACGCATAAGGTATTTTACCAAATGCCTGCACAACATCAGAAAGCGCTACACCCTCAGGCAGTGAATGGATCACGCCTGTCTCGCTGTTCACCTGTTGCAGCGTCGTGTTCTTCGGGTCTTCCGCGCGCACATAACCATTCTTGTCCGCATGTAGCGCCTCTGATGCCCATGCGGTCACGCAATCATGTTCGACCGCGGCGCAAAGATACCCCTGACCAGCCAGTGCCAAAGCCGCAGCCTCGGTCGCGCTGGAGGT
>CALCGO010000561.1 GCA_937901055.1 uncultured Rhodobacterales bacterium | reverse complement strand
GCGACCGCACAGCCGAAGCCGCCGCGCCAGATGAAACAGCCACCGAACCGGTGGAGGAAACGACCGCCGAAGCCTTGCCGGAGTCAGTGACCGAAATTGTCCCGGAAGCCCAACCCGATGTGCCTCCGTCAGCCGCCCCACCGCGCGCAACGCGCCCGCCGCGTCGTTCAGCCAATGTAGCAAAAGCAGCCGAAAACGCTGCTCGCGCCACCGATGAAGCTGCAGAACGGGCGTCTGAAGAGGCCGCAATCCGAGAATTGCTAGACGCCGCCGTCGCCGAGGCCGCCGTTCAGGCCGTTGAAGAAGCCACAACCGTTGCGCTTTCAAACGGGCAGCGGCAGGGGATTATCGAGGCAGTTTCCCGTAACTGGAACAAAAGCATAGTGGTTGGCAAAGAAGACTACGAACAGCTGGTAATCGTCCTAGAGGTCAGCGTCGCACCAAACGGGTTGATCGTGCCGGGTAGCGTTAAACCTGTCGACCCTGCCAACCCCACCGGAGATTTCGTGGTGGCTTACGACGCCGCACGACGCTCGGTTCTGAGGGCCGAGGTGATTCCTCTTCCGGCAGGCCAATACCCCGAAGGGGTTCGACTGGAACTAACTTTCGATCCGGCCCTGAATGTGGCTGGATTCAACTAATTGGCGAATAGATATAAATGATGTATATATTACAAAAAAAGGGGCTAAAAATGGCAGTATTAAACCGGATGACTGGTGCCGCTTTCGGGCTGTTGCTGGTGTTGGCCGCATTCGCAGTGCCTGTAAGCGCACAACAACCCACATTGAAAATCGACGTGACGGGTGGTGTTATCGAGCCTGTACCTTTCGCAATTCCGGTGTTTATCGCCGAAAATGCGGCGTCGGGGGCTATTGCCAACAACATCACACGTGTGATTGCCGAGGATTTGTTAAGCACAGGATTGTTCCGCGAAATTCCCAAGGCGGCACATATTTCCGGCGTCTCGAACTTTAACGCACCTGTGCAATTCGCAGACTGGCGCGCGATTAGTTCCCAAGCACTGATTGTCGGGGCTGTGAACAGCAACGGTGGCAAACTGACAGTTAAGTTCCGCCTGTGGGACGTGTTCGCTCAGGCACCGATGGGTGATGGGGTGCAACTCTCCGGCAGCCCTGAAAACTGGCGTCGCATTTCGCACAAGGTCGCGGATGCTGTTTACTCTCGGCTAACTGGTGAAACTGGCTATTTTGACAGCAAGGTCGTGTTCGTATCCGAAACCGGCCCGAAGAATGACCGCCGCAAACGCTTGGCGATAATGGATCACGACGGGGCTGGATTGGCCTATTTGACCAGTGATGAACATCTTGTGTTGGCGCCACGGTTTTCGCCCAACAACCGCGACATTCTTTATACCAGCTATGAAACGGGTATTCCGCGCGTGTATTTGATGAACGTTGATACATTGCAACGGCGCGTTTTTGACAATCTCCCGGGTATGGGGTTCGCGCCGCGGTTCTCGCCCGATGGTGGCAAGATTGTGCTTTCGATTTCAGAGCGCGGCAATACCGACGTCTACACTGTTGATCTCGCCTCCGGTCGGCGTACACGTCTGACTTCTGGCCCCTCGATCGACACTGCGCCTAGCTTCTCGCCTGATGGCAAACAGATTGTGTTTGAATCGGATCGCGGGGGTTCGCAACAGCTGTACATCATGTCTGCTAACGGCGGGGACGCTAAGCGGATCAGCTTTGGAAATGGGCGCTATGCAACACCCGTTTGGTCGCCGCGTGGGGACCTGATAGCCTTCACCAAGATCGTCGGTGGTCGCTTCCATATCGGTGTGATGCGCGTCGATGGCACGCAAGAACGCCTGCTAACCGCCAGCTTCATTGACGAGGCTCCGACGTGGTCGCCAAACGGCCGAGTGCTGATGTTCTTCCGTGTATCTTCGGGCGCAAACGGAGCGCCACAAATTTATTCGGTCGATATTACGGGGCGCAACATGCATATGGTTCCAACACCAAGCTTCGCGTCCGATCCGGCGTGGTCCGGCCTATTGAAATAGAACCCCGTTTCAACGGGGCACCAAGTGTGGTAAATTGTGAGTATAACAAATAAAACGAGGTTAAGAGCATGACATACCTAACGAAAACAGCCGCTATTCTTGCGCTTTTGGCAACGGCCGCTTGTACGGACACTACTGGCGGGTTATTCGGCGGCGGCGGGTCGGACGTAAACGGCGCCGGCATCGGCTCGATTGACGAAACATCGCTGGAGTATTTTCAAGCCTCCATTGGCAGCACGGTGTTGTTTACGGTTGATCAGTCGTCCTTGTCTGGCGACACTATTGCGACGCTGAATGCGCAAGCAGGATGGCTGAACGCCAACCCAGCGGTTTCTGTCCTGATTGAAGGTCACGCCGATGAACAAGGTACGCGCGAATACAACATTGCTTTGGGCTCCAAACGCGCAAGCTCGGTTCGCGACTATCTGGTTAGCCAAGGGGTTGCAGACAGCCGTATCAGCATCGTCAGCTATGGCAAGGAACGCCCGATTGCGGTTTGTTCCAACGTGTCTTGCTGGTCGCAAAACCGTCGTGCGGTGACAATCGTTAACGGTGGCATGGGCGTTTAAGCCAGCTGAAAGGTCGAAAGTAATGATGACTGAATTGCGCGGTGTTTTTGCAGCCGTTTTGATCAGCTGTATGGCTATATTGCCTGCGTCGGGTCAGGCGCAGGCCCAGACGCTTGAGGATGTTCGCATGGACATCACCACGCTTAGCGAGATGATGCAGGAATTACGTGGCGAATTGCTAACAACGGGCAATTCCGGTGTTTCGCAAGATTCCGTGGGAACAATATTGCAGCGCCTGAACAACCTCGAAGCCGACCTGAGCGCGGCTTTGGGCTTGGTCGAGACGCTGGAATTTCGCGTAGTGCAAATCGCCGACGATGCCACCCGACGCATTGGTGATCTGGAATTTCGACTGACGGAATTGGAGGATGGCGACACTGGTTCCCTTACCACGCCTCCACCGCTCGGCGGGGAAACGGACATTGGCAACGGCGGGCAGGAACTAGCGTCAGACGAACAGCGCAGCTTTGATGCAGGGTTGGCGATGTATGAAGCGGGCGAGTATCAAGCCGCCGCCGAACAATTTGCAACCTTTACACAAACCTACCCAGGTGGTCCGTTGACAAGCGAAGCGCAGTATCGTCGTGGTTTGGCTTTGGCAGGTTTGCAGGATTGGGGCGGCGCGGCACGCAGTTATCTCGACAGTTTTAGTGGTACGCCGGATGGACCGTTCGCGCCTGTTTCGCTCTTTGAACTCGCGGCCAGCCTTGGGGCATTGGGACAAACAGATCAAGCCTGTTTGACACTGGACGAGATCGGTATTCGGTACCAGAATGTAAGCGTTGATCTGGGTGCACAGATCCTTGCCCAAAAACAAACGCTGGCCTGTCCTTGAGCGATTTAGCCAAAGGGCTGGAACATGCTCTTTTCGACATCCCTAATACAACACTTGGTATCGCTGTCTCTGGCGGCGGCGATTCCGTGGCACTGCTGCATATGTTGGCGGCGCGTGGTGATGGTTTGCGGGCGGTTACCGTAGATCACGGATTGCGCCGAGAAAGCGCTGAAGAGGCCGCGCAAGTGGCGGCCGTGTGTAAACGCCTGAAGGTTCCGCATCATGTGTTAACATGGGAAGACTGTGGCAAAACAGGCAACCTTCAGGACGCGGCACGACAAGCGCGACTACGGCTGATTGCCGCTTGGGCGGACGCGCAGAACATTAACCACATCGCTCTGGGACACACATTTGATGATCAAGCGGAAACGGTTTTGTTGCGCCTTGCCCGCGGGTCTGGTGTCGATGGCTTGTCGGGCATGGCTGCGCGCCGCGCTGACGGCCCTCTGACGTGGGTCCGCCCGTTGTTGCATGCGCGGCGCGATGAATTGCGGGCCTATCTCGTTGAGAATGGCGTCGACTGGATTGACGACCCTTCCAATGAGGATCCAAAATACGACCGCGTGAAGGCGCGCCAAGCCCTGGCGATTTTGTCCGACCTTGGAGTTACCAAAGACGGGTTAGTCGCCACAGCTGATCATATGAAAGACGCTCGTGTTGCACTGGAAGCAGCCACAAAAACGCTTGCCGATGCATGCCTCGAAATCACCGACGCTGGCGAAGCGAGACTGAACATTGGTGCCTTCGACGCGGCCCCCGATGAACTAAGATACCGCTTGTTTTCTGCCACCCTGCAATGGATCAGCGGTGCGCCCTATCGTCCACGTTTTGACAGCCTTCGCGGCGTGTTAACCAGAATTGGCGAAGCAAACGGGCAAACGCTACATGGATGCGTAATTCGTTCACACTCTGGCAGTATTATCGTGAGAAGAGAGGTTGCTCGGGTAACGCCTCCCTGCCCCATAAATTCAGTTTGGGACCATCGCTGGGTAGTCACAAAACGTGGGCACGATCCCGCCAATACCATCGCCGCATTGGGTGAAGATGGCCTGCGCGAATGCCCAAGTTGGCGCGATACAGGCCACGCGCGCGAGGTGCTGCTTACGAGTCCGGCATTATGGGTTGATGGGCAATTAGTGGCCGCTCCACTGGCCGGAATGGCTAATGGATGGGCAATTGAGTTAAAATATGGTAAAAAAGGTCTTCACAAGTCCTTAAAGACACGTTGAAAGTCAGGGCTGAGACCCTATGTTACAAACAACCGCGCGGGCCGAGTCGCCCGTGTTAAGAATTTGAATACCTTTTAGGAGAGCATACTGTGGGTAATAATAAAAACATTGCGTTTTGGGTTATTTTATTCCTGTTAATGATCGCCTTGTTCAACATCTTCAACGGCGGAGGATCCACGACAAACGCAACGCAAGTCTCGTTTTCGGAATTCCTTGACAGTGTAGATGCAGGCCAGGTTGATGCGGTAACGCTGGACGGCGAGAAGATTTATATCCGCAGCGGTTCCAACAATTTCACGACAATTCAACCGCGCGACGCTGAAATTCTGCCCATCCTGCGCGACGCAGGTGTTGCAATCGACGCATCCGCGCAAGAGCAATCCGGTATCATGTCGATGCTTGGCGTATGGCTTCCGTTCATACTACTTATCGGTGTCTGGATATTCTTCATGAACCGCATGCAAGGCGGTGGCAAAGGCGGCGCGATGAGCTTCGGCAAATCCAAAGCCAAGATGCTGACCGAAAAGCAAGGTAAAGTCACCTTGACGATGTTGCCGGTATTGACGAAGCCAAAGAAGAGCTCGAAGAAATCGTTGAATTCCTGAAAGACCCGCAGAAATTCACCCGCCTTGGCGGTAAAATCCCAAAAGGCGCATTGCTTGTTGGCCCTCCGGGAACAGGTAAAACGTTGCTAGCTCGCGCAATTGCAGGCGAAGCTGGCGTACCGTTCTTTGCAATATCGGGTTCCGACTTTGTTGAAATGTTCGTAGGCGTCGGCGCAAGCCGCGTGCGCGATATGTTCGAGCAGGCCAAGAAGAATGCACCTTGCATCGTATTCATCGACGAAATCGACGCGGTTGGTCGCCATCGTGGCGCAGGCTATGGCGGTGGTAACGACGAGCGCGAACAGACGTTGAACCAGTTGCTGGTTGAAATGGACGGGTTTGAAGCGAATGAGGGTGTAATCCTTCTGGCCGCTACCAACCGCCCGGACGTTCTGGACCCTGCCTTGCGTCGTCCCGGTCGGTTTGATCGCGAAGTGCATGTGTCGAACCCTGACATTAAAGGTCGTCAGAAAATCCTTAGTGTTCACGCACGCAAGGTTCCGCTTGGCCCTGATGTCGATTTACGCATCATCGCACGTGGTGCGCCGGGAATGTCTGGTGCAGACTTGGCCAATCTGGTTAACGAAGCTGCCCTGATGGCCGCCCGTACAGGTAAACGCGTGGTAACGATGGAAGACTTCGAAGCCGCCAAAGACAAGATCATGATGGGCACCGAGCGCCGCTCGATGGTTATCACGAGCGAGCAAAAGGAAAAGACGGCTTATCACGAAGCCGGCCACGCGATTGTTGGTCTTGCGCTGCCCGAGTGTGATCCGGTCTACAAAGCCACGATTATCCCGCGTGGTGGCGCTTTGGGTATGGTTGTTTCCTTACCCGAAGTTGATCGCCTGAACTGGCACAAAATCGAATGCGAGCAGAAGCTGGCCATGACCATGGCAGGTAAAGCCGCCGAGATTATCAAGTATGGCGCCGATCGTGTAAGTAATGGCCCGTCGGGTGATATTCAGCAAGCATCGGCCTTGGCACGCGCTATGGTGATGCGCTGGGGTATGTCCGATCTGGTCGGTAACATCGATTATGCCGAAGCCCACGAGGGGTATTCGAGTGGCAGTGCTGGTGGCTTCTCACTTTCGGCAAAGTCAAAGGAACTTGTTGAATCCGAAGTTAAACGCTTGATCGACGATGCCTATACGGAAGCCTACCGCATACTTGAGGAAAAGTCCGAAGAGTTCGAACGCTTGGCACAAGGTTTGCTGGAATACGAAACGTTAACCGGCGAGGAAATCGGCCGCGTCGTGAAAGGGGAGCCTCCTCATTCGGACGATGAAGACGATGCAAATTCCACCGATGGTGGTTCGGCCAGTGTCACGGCGATTCCAAAAGTTGGGAAGCCGAAAGACGACGGCAGTATGGAACCTCAACCGAGCTAAACTTCGGCGAACATATTCAAGATATTAAGGGCGACTAAGGTCGCCCTTATTTTTTGCCTACACCCGAAGTATGCCTTCGCACACAATTTTTACGGTTTTGTCGCACTATCGCTTTGGGATGTCGAAAAAGGTCTCGCTAATAGTCGGATTGCCTCCTAACAATTATGGGAAACATCAGCCATCCGTAGAGGGATCAGTCATGGGTTACAAAACCGACATCGAAATCGCGCGTGAAGCCGACAAGAAACCAATTTAGGAGATCGGCGCTAAGCTGGGAATCCCAAGCGACGACCTACTACCTTTCGGGCACGACAAAGCCAAGGTTTCGGCCGAGTTCATCGCCGCGCAGGCAGGCAAAGAAGATGGCAAACTGATCCTTGTGACCGCCATCAGCCCAACACCCGCTGGCGAGGGAAAGACGACCACCACTGTTGGTTTAGCTGACGGCCTGAACGGTATCGGCAAAAACGCGATGGTTTGCATCCGCGAAGCCTCGCTCGGCCCGTGTTTCGGCATGAAGGGTGGTGCTGCGGGGGGTGGCTACGCACAAGTCGTT
>CALCGO010000560.1 GCA_937901055.1 uncultured Rhodobacterales bacterium | reverse complement strand
CTAAACTTCCCGGTCAGCTCGTTAGAACTGGACGTGGTTGAACTTAAGCGCGCGGTGGAAACACTGGACGCTGTTGAAACCGCAAAAGTCCAGGTTTTGGGCGGTGGAACGTTGGAAATTCTAACCGTTGAGCGGGATCCGGTGGTGGTCTGGCGTGATGGTGATGTGCTGCGATTGGTCGACAATGAGGGCCGCCGTGTAGCGGATATTGCGCGAAGGTCAGCGCGTGGAGATTTGCCCTTGATTGTGGGTCTTGGTGCCGAACGGGTGGTCGACGAGGCGATGAGTATTGTCCAAGTCGCGAACCCGATTTCCGGCCGCGTCCGGGGGCTGGTTCGTGTTGGCGAACGTCGCTGGGATTTGATTTTGGACCGTGGGCAAACCATCATGTTGCCTGAATTTGGTGCCGTTAGTGCGTTGCGTCGTGTCATTGCTTTGCATCAGGCCGAAGATTTACTGAACCGCGATGTACGCGTTGTCGATATGCGCAACGGTGAACGCCCCGTATTACGCCTTACCGATGAAGCCATTTCCGAGTTGCGCCGTCTGCGCACCGAAGTCCGAGGAGAGGACGCATGACCCCAAGTCTTTTTGAAATGCAACGCGAAATGCGTACTCGCCGCGAAGCAGCGGTGCGACGTGGCGTCGTTGCAATCCTGGATATCGGCACGTCCAAGGTTGCATGTCTGGTATTGCAGTTTGCGCCGAACGTGAATGCTGAACCAAGCATGTCGGAAGCTGTGACCGTGCCGACCATGGGGGCTTTCCGTGTTGTTGGTGTTGGAACGACACGTTCGCGCGGCGTGCGTTTTGGTGAAATCGCCGTGATGGACGAAACAGAGCGCACCATTCGCACAGCTGTGCAGCGGGCCCAAAAAATGGCCGGCCTGCGTGTTGATGATGTGATTGTTAGCTTTTCGGGCGGGCGCCCAAGGTCGTATGGTCTAAGCGGCGATATCAACGTTGAAAACGGCGAAGTAACAGAGCGCGATATCGGTTATGCGATGGCTGCCTGCGAAGTGCCGCCATATGGCGACAACCGCCAACCTATCTCGGCAATGCCGGTTAGTTTTACATTGGATCATCAGCCGGGTTTATCGGACCCGCGCGGGCAGGTTGGCAATAAGCTGGCCGTCGATATGCACATGTTGACGGTTAATGATACCGTTGTGCAGAACTTGTTGCAGTGTGTGAAGCGCTGCGATTTGGGTCTGGCGGGGCTGTCGATTTCTTCTTTCGCCAGTGGTCTTTCCAGTTTGGTGGAGAACGAACAGGAACTGGGGGCTGCATGTATCGACATGGGGGCAGGGTCCACGGGGATCTCCGTTTTCATCAAGAAGCAACTGATATACGCTGATGCTGTTCGGCTGGGTGGTGATCACATCACCAGCGATATTCGCCAAGGATTACAAGTTGATGGTACGGTTGCGGAGCGCATAAAAACGTTGCATGGCGGTGTCGTTGCAACAGGTGTGGATGATCGCGAGATGATCGAAGTTCCAAACCCGATGGCACAATGGGAAGATGAACGTAGGCATGTCTCACGCTCGGAACTTATCGGTGTGATGCGGCCACGTGTTGAGGAAATTCTGGAAGAAGTGCGCGAACGTCTCGACGCATCAGGGTTTGAGTATTTGCCGAGCCAACAGATCGTTTTGACGGGTGGTACAAGCCAAATTCAAGGGATCGACGAATTGGCGACGCGGATTTTGGGGCGTCGTTGTCGGATTGGTAAACCAATACGGGTTATGGGGCTACCGCAGGCTGCAACTGGGCCGGGATTTGCCTCGGCCGTTGGCCTGGCCTTGCATGCCAGCCATCCGCAAGATGAATGCTGGGATTTTGAAATGCCAGCCGATCGGATCGGTACACGCAAGGTCCGGCGGGCTATGCGTTGGTTCCGTAATAACTGGTAATATTGTATTTAGGTGTAAATCCGCCGAAAACACAAAATACGGGGGTACCTACAGGATATTGTAGGATAAAACACGAAAATTGGTGACGAACAGTTAAGTTTAGGTTACGATTAGGAATCAGCAGAACTAAATTTAGAATCCCCACATCAAGGGGAAACATAACAGGCGGAACTTATCATGGCTTTGAACCTTAGCATGCCGGATCAACCCGATCTGAGACCTCGTATTACAGTATTTGGTGTTGGCGGCGCGGGTGGTAACGCGGTCAATAATATGATCGAAAAAGCACTCGAAGGCGCAGATTTTGTTGTCGCGAATACAGACGCGCAAGCTTTGCATCAAAGCAACGCGACGACTAAACTCCAGATTGGTGCAAAAGTAACCGAGGGCCTCGGCGCTGGTGCACGTCCGGAAGTCGGAGCCGCGGCTGCTGAAGAAAACCTTGAAGAAATTGTCGATATGCTGGCTGGCGCACACATGTGCTTCATCACGGCGGGTATGGGCGGTGGCACCGGAACGGGTGCTGCGCCGATTATCGCAGCTGCAGCGCGCGAACTGGGTGTTTTGACTGTTGGTGTTGTGACCAAACCTTTCCAGTTCGAGGGCGCGCGCCGGATGCGGCAGGCCGAAGAAGTTGTGGAGGCGTTGCAAAAAGTTGTTGATACGCTGATTATTATTCCAAACCAAAACCTGTTCCGTCTTGCGAACGAAAAAACCACGTTCACCGACGCTTTTGCGATGGCAGATGATGTGCTTTATCAAGGTGTCAAAGGGGTGACCGACCTGATGATCCGCCCTGGTATTATCAATCTCGATTTTGCCGATGTGCGTTCTGTGATGGACGAAATGGGTAAGGCGATGATGGGTACCGGCGAGGCTTCTGGCGAGGACCGTGCCATTCAGGCTGCCGAGAAGGCCATTGCCAACCCGCTGCTCGACGAGATTTCATTGCGTGGTGCGCGCGGTGTGTTGATCAACATCACCGGCAGCCACGATTTGACGTTGTTCGAGTTGGACGAAGCGGCAAACCGCATTCGCGAAGAAGTGGATGCCGACGCTCACATCATCGTGGGGTCAACGCTTGATCCTTCCATGGAAGGGGTAATGCGCGTTTCAGTTGTGGCGACTGGAATTGACATCGCTGAAGGTGTTAGCCCTGTGCTCGCACCGCGTCGTAGCATGGCGGAGCCGTTGGTGTATGAACAGCCGCAGTCAACAGATGTTGAGCCGGAAGTATTTGCGGAACCTGTTGTTTCAACGCCTGAAGTCGCCGCCGTCGCGCATGTCACCGAGGAAAACCTCGGAACATTGTTCGATGATACGCCGGTGGATGAAACTGTCGAAATTTCCGAAACGAGCGACCAGTCCGTTGATGCTTTGCGCCGTTTACGCGCAGCCGTAGCCAAGGTTCCTGTTGCCGAGGAAGAACCGCAAGCTGAAGAAGAACCCGCTGTTGAAGTACCGGGACGGTTTGCGATCAACAATTTGATTAACCGCATGACTGGTCACGGTGCAAACGGCGAGGGGACGGCAGTTCGCCGTCAGCCACCGCTTCACGAACAACAAGCGCAGACCTATGAGGACGTCAACGAGGAAGAGTTGGACCGCGTAGAAATACCAGCCTTCTTGCGACGTCAAGCTAACTAAAGTTATTACCTTTCAATAAGATGGGCGCCTGAAGTTCAGGCGCCCTTTGTCGTTTCTGGCATGATTTTGCCGAATATTACAGATGTTGCAAAACGTCACAAAGATTGAGTTGCCCTGCACGTCAATCAGCTTTATTCCGGCACTAACATCATAACTCATGGATATTCGCGTGCAAACGACACTAAAATCAACGTTTACATTGGTCGGGGCAGGACTTCATTCTGGGCGGCCTGCACGCTTGCGCGTGATACCGGCCCCTGCAGATTTCGGCGTTGAGTTCAGGCGTGTTGACATCACGGATAGGAACAACCGCATCCCTGCGCGGTTCGACATGGTGAATGATACGCAACTTTGCACACGTCTGTGTAACGAGTCCGGCGTTGAAATCGCGACGGTTGAACACCTGATGGCTGCACTGGCCGGATGTGGTGTCCATAATGCGATTGTTGAAATTGATGGACCGGAAGTGCCGATCATGGATGGCAGCTCGGATCGGTTCGTTAAAGAAATCCTCTCGGTAGGTGTTATCGAGTTGGACGCACCGGTTAAGATATTGCGCATACTTAAGGCTGTTTCGGTTACTGACGGAGATGCTTTTGCCGAACTCTCGCCAAGCGATGATTTCGAAATTGATTTCAAAATTGCGTTTGCGGATCAAGCTATTGGCCAGCAACACCGCACATTGAACATGAAAAACGGCAGTTTCGTTCGTGAACTTAGTGATTGTCGCACCTTTTGCATGTTCTCGGATGTTGAGTACATGAAATCGATAGGTTTGGCGCGTGGCGGTTCATTGGCTAACGCGGTCGTTATTGATGACGGCAAGGTTCTGAATCCCGAAGGTTATCGGCGCGAGGATGAATGTGTTCGGCACAAAATGCTAGACGCGCTTGGGGATTTGGCCCTTGCGGGCGTACCGGTTATCGGGCGCTATCACGGAGTTCGTGCAGGTCACCGCATTACAAATCTGTTGTTGCGAGCTGTTTTCGCGGCGCCGGAGTCGTTCGAAATTGTCGAAGTAAGTAGCCAGCAATCGGCACATCTACCTGGTGTCGGCCTAAGCTATAACGATCTGGAAATGGCGGTTTAGCGTCATCCGCACGATTTGATCCGTAAGAATCCTTTTTCCTGCCAAAATCCTGTGGTAATCCTTCATGCAAGGAAATGGTTTCAGACGTGAAACCACGTAATTTCGAGGATTAGTATGTCAGGCGTATTTCAAGGTATTCGCGGCTTAGCGCTCATTTCGGTTCTGTTGATTGCTGCGTGTTCAGGCCGTGGGTCCGAGCAAGTTGGCGAAGGAACCCCCGTCACACAGATTATGGCACTGGCCGAGGCTGAAGTGGCGAAGGGTGATTATGAGGACGCTGCCGACTACTATAACGAAGTTGAGCGGCTACATCCTTATTCCGTAGAAGCCAAATATGCGATTATCGGCGCTGCCAAGGCCTACCACGAAGAGCAAATGTACCCTGAAAGCCGTGCTGCGGCTGCGCGGTATCTGGATTTCTATCCGACAACGGCCGAAGCGCCATTGGCTATGTACCTGATTGCCTTGTCGTATTACGACCAGATTATCGACGTGGAACGTGACCAACGCAATACATTCCGTTCATTGCAAATCTTTAATGAACTGATCGAGACCTATCCTGGCACACAGTACGCCCGCTTGTCTGAAGAGAAATTCGGCATCGCGCTGAACCAGCTCGCGGGGAAAGAAATGGATATCGGGCGATATTACCTGAAGCGGGGGCACTACGTTGCCTCCATCGAACGTTTCCGTGTTGTTGTCGAAGATTACGGCAACACAGCCCAGACGCCGGAAGCAATGTTCCGCTTGGTGGAAGCATATCTGTCGCTTGGTTTGACGGATGAGGCTGCTGCGGCGGCGGCATTGTTGGCCGCGCAGTATCCGGGCAACGAATGGCAGCATGATGCGGCTGCGTTGATGTCTGGCGGCTGAATTTGGTGGGCTTTGGGGATAACTAGACATGCTCCATACGCTATCAATCCGCAATATCCTGCTAATTGAATCCCTAGATCTGGAGTTTCAACCCGGACTGAACGTTCTTACGGGCGAGACAGGAGCGGGTAAGTCGATCTTGCTGGACTCGCTAGGCTTTGTGCTCGGGTGGCGCGGACGTTCGGACATCGTTCGGCAAGGGGCCGCACAGGGCGAGGTTACGGCCGAGTTTTCACTGCCAGCCGGCCATCCCGCGCATGCGGTGCTATCAGAGGCTGGATATCTAGCCGAAGACGGTTTGATCCTGCGGCGTACCAACAGTCCTGACGGGCGCAAGCGTGCATATATCAACGACAAGGTTTGTTCTGGCGAATTGCTGCGCGATTTGTCGGAAACGCTGGTCGAGATACACGGTCAGAACGATGATAAAGGTTTGTTGGATGTTAAGGGCCACAGGATGCATCTGGATAATTTTGCAGGCGTTTCCGAGGATGTAGCGACAGTGCGTTCCGCATGGCGGGGGCTGGCATCGGCACGCAAGGCGTTGATCGAAGCTGAAACAAAGTTGGAGGAAGACTCGCGTGACGCGGAGTTCCTACGCCATTCCGTTGCTGAACTGGATGAGCTGTCCCCGGAGGTAGGCGAAGACGAGGCGCTGGACACGCAGCGCCGCTTGATGCAGGCGGCAGCACGTATCCGTGAGGGAATTTTGAAGGCATCAAATGCCGTATCAATCGACGGGGCCGAAGGATCAATGTCCGATGCCATTCGTTGGTTGGAAGACGCGGCGCCGCAAGCCGATGGACATCTGGAAGAACCGGTGGAGGCCTTGGGGCGAGCGTTGTCGGAAATG
>CALCGO010000559.1 GCA_937901055.1 uncultured Rhodobacterales bacterium | reverse complement strand
TGCCGGATGATCTGCCGCGTGTGATGACAGTTGGCCGCCTCGATTTGAACTCCGAAGGGATGTTGCTGCTAACCAATGACGGCGAACTGAAACGCAAGCTAGAGCTGCCCTCGACAGGTTGGGTACGCAAGTACCGTGTGCGGGTGAACGGTTATCCAACGGATGAAACGTTGGCACCGTTGCGCAAAGGTATCACCGTTGATGGTGAACGCTTTCAGCCAATGCAGGTGGTTCTGGACCGTCAGCAAGGTGCAAACGCATGGCTGACGATTGGCCTGCGCGAAGGTAAAAACCGCGAAATTCGGCGGGCCATCGAAAGCGTCAACATGACCGTGAACCGATTGATCCGCGTATCATATGGCCCGTTCCAGCTTGGTGATATGAAGCTAAGCGAGGTCGAGGAAATTCGACCCAAAATTTTGCGTGACCAGCTGGGTATTGAGCGCCCCGCTGAAATTGAACGCAAAGTTGCCCCGACCGAAAAACCACGTGCACCGCGGGTTCGGCAAGTTCGCCCCGGTTCGGCCAGCCCCGGTATTTCTCTGCGCGGTAAAAAACGTGCCGGCAGCAAGGTTCCACGCAAACCGTCTCCTGTTAGCAAGCCGGACAGGAAAAAGTGAGTGATGTTTCGCTAAGGCGAATGACTGAGGCGGAATTCGACGTTTGGAATGCCTACTCGATCGGCGAATACGCGAAAGACAAGACGCAAGCGCTGGGCATTGATAAAGCCCATGCGTTGAAACTGTCCGCTGAATCCTATCAGTCGTTGCTGCCAATTGGTAGGTCGACTGTGGATAACCATTTTTTCACGATTGTCCGAAATGATGAAAATGTTGGATGGGTTTGGTTTGCACTGAAAACCGAGTGGGGTGTCACATCGGCATTTGTTTACGATGTCGAAATAAAGCCCGATTTCCGCCGCCAAGGCATCGCCGCCACAGCGATGGTATTGATGGAATCCGAAGCCCGCGCCTGCGGTGCCGAAAAAGTCGCTTTACATGTGTTTGGCCGAAACGAAGGCGCTCTGGATCTATACACGAAGGTTGGTTATCACATCACCGATTATTCGATGGCTAAGTCGCTTACATAGTCCGGCGCGATCACTTCACAGGTTACCACATCGTAGGGTGTGCGGTCCCCGCGCACCATTCCAACCGTCCACACCCAAAGGTTAATATAACCGGTTACAAAACTGTACATACGCATTGTGTACGGGTTGTGTACGCATTGTGTACAGGGTTTTCCGGCGAAAAACCCTAATAGTTAACAACACTACGCTTTACATCTTGGCCAGATAAACCGTACCCAGTTCCGCAGTCACCCGCGCAAAATCAGGGGCGAGGGCTTGTGGTTCCGTCGCCTCCATATGGCTCCCGATCCACGCCAGCAATGCCATCCGCCGAAGCATAATAAAGCTGTCG
>CALCGO010000558.1 GCA_937901055.1 uncultured Rhodobacterales bacterium | reverse complement strand
CGCGAAAATTGGAGGGTTTTTGGTGGTCATCTGGCGGTCCGCAGGAATTCTTCGCTGAATGTGCCTGACGATACCAGCATGGTTGGGCCAGTCATCCAGACACCGTCTTTGCGCCAGTCAATTTCAAGGTTGCCACCATCGAGATGGACCGTGACTTTGCGTTCTGCCAAACCTTTGCGGTGGGCGGCGACGGTGACAGCGCAGGAACTGGAGCCGCTCGCGAGGGTGTGGCCAACGCCGCGTTCCCAAACACGGACGCGCAGGTTGTTACGGTCTAGGACCTGCACGACTTGAACGTTGGTGCGTTGAGGGTACAGGGCGTGGTTTTCGATACGCGGGCCGAGTTCATCCAGATCAACGACTTCGGCATCGTCGACGAAAAAGCTGCAATGCGGGTTGCCCATGCCTGTGGCTGCGGGCGCGCCTTCGATGGGTAGGGCTACGGTATCAAGGTTTTGCGCTAGCGGGATATCCTGCCAGCCGAGTTGCGGTTGACCCATGTTCACGCGGATTAGGCCGTTACCTGCATCCTCGCACATCAAATCGCCGCGACCGGTGCGCAGGACTACGGATGTGTCGCCTGTTTCAGCCATCATCAGACGCGCGACGCATCTGGTGGCGTTGCCACAAGCGTCAGATAGGCTTCCGTCGGCGTTCCAGTAATCAACGGCGGTAACGTCGCCTTCGGTACGGATCAGGGCCAGTTGGTCAAAGCCTATACCGAAGTGGCGGTCGCCAATCAGGCGCGCGCGGGCAGGGGACATCGGGTTCTCGCGCCCACGGGCGTCGATTACCACGAAATCATTACCAAGCCCGTGCATTTTCAAGAACGCGAGGCTGCCGTTATCCGAGTCGTTTGTCATAGGCGCTATATAGGCGCTTAGATCGGGTCAGTAAACTTTTACTGTAATGTCGCGATTTTACTTCCATAGGCGAAAAATCGGCGCATAGTTATCGGAAACACAGAGGATTGATTATGAGCCATATTTTCCCCCGCCACACCAAAATTACCACACCCGTCGCCGTTTCAGGGAATGGGTGCTACCTTTATGATGCTTCGGGCAAGGAATATCTGGATGCCTCGGGCGGTGCGGCGGTGTCTTGTCTTGGGCATGGCGATGCAGAAGTGATCGAGGCAACCAAGGCGCAGTTGGACAAACTGGCCTTTGCGCATACGAGTTTTTTAACGTCAGAACCAGCTGAGGCATTGGCGGATTTGTTGATCGAACATGCGCCGGAAGGAATTGAGAAGGTCTATCTGGTTTCAGGTGGGTCCGAGGCGACCGAGGCTGCGATCAAACTGGCACGGCAGTATTTCGTTGAAAAAGGCGAGACTCAGCGGCGGCACTTGATTGCCCGTAAGCAGTCCTATCACGGCAACACGATCGGGGCGCTGTCGGCTGGCGGGAACATTTGGCGTCGCCAGCAGTTCGCGCCCTTGCTGGTAGATGTGACACATATTTCGCCGTGCTTCGAGTACAGGTTTCGCGAGGAGGGCGAGAGCGCTGAAGCTTACGGTTTAAGGGCTGCACAGGAGTTGGAAGACGAAATCCTGCGGCTTGGGTCAGACACTGTGATGGCGTTTATGGCGGAACCTGTGGTTGGTGCGACGCTGGGTGCTGTACCGGCTGTCGAGGGGTATTTCCGCCGCATTCGAGAGATTTGTGACAAATACGGGGTCCTTTTGATTCTGGACGAAGTAATGTGCGGGATGGGGCGAACGGGGCACCTGTTTGCCTGCGAGGCCGATGGAGTTTCGCCTGACATCCTGTGCATCGCGAAGGGGCTTGGTGGGGGTTATCAGCCGATTGGCGCGATGTTGTGCAGTGGCGAGATTTACGGAACTATCGAGACTGGATCAGGTTTCTTCCAGCACGGGCACACCTATTTGGGGCATCCGGTTGCGGCGGCGGCGGGGTTAGCCGTGGTATCCGCGATTCTCGACCGGCAGTTGATCCCGCGGGTACGGGAAATGGGCGGCAAGCTGGACGCGGCGTTGCAGGCGCGGTTTGGCCAACATCCAAACGTTGGCGATATACGGGGGCGCGGTCTGTTTCGGGGAATCGAATTGGTTAAGAATCGCGAAACCAAGGAGCCATTCGCGCCGTCGAAGCGGTTAGCGGCCAAAATTAAGGCTGCTGCGATGCAAGGTGGGCTGATTTGTTACCCGATGTCGGGTACCATTGACGGACAGTCTGGTGACCATATCCTGCTGGCACCACCCTATATTATTGAAGATGAGCAGATCGAAGAGTTAGTTAACAAGTTGGAAGTAGCAATTTCGGCGGCGCTGGTGAATTGAATCTAGTTTTTCCTCAAAAGAGACGAGATTCACACTTGACCCCACACGCATCCCCGCCTAGTTAAGCCCCCGATGGGCCGGTAGCTCAGTTGGTAGAGCAACTGACTTTTAATCAGTAGGTCCCGGGTTCGGATCCCGGCCGGCTCACCATTAAATTCAAAGGCTTAGCTGTTAATTCAGTTAGGCCTTTTTTCTTTAGGTCAACAATAGGTCAACAAGTGGTTGGGCAATGTGTGGTTAAGTGACCTATAGAAATACCAATAATTATCAATGACTTACGAAGATACTTCATACAATATCTAATGATAACAAAGAGTTATGGATGTAGTGATGTTCGTGGGTTTATTACAAGCCGAGTCATCCTGCTAGAAGGTAACAGAACTTGACTTCATCCTTGATGAAATGGTCGGTGTCACCCAAGAGTAAGACAGGTCAGAGAAACGAAAGAATATAAATCTATTGTGAAGGAATGCCTAGGGGGGCAAGGGGGGATAGGGGGGTGCCTGTTCTATTATGAATTGCACCTTAAGAATTTCTCTGCAACTTTATGAGAATTTGAGGTTGGTAAGAAGTATATCAAATGTCATTCAACCTTACTTGCACCAGAACTCTTCACCATCCGGCCAATACCGAGCTAATCCTTCTTTGACTAGAATGTTCCCAACATTGATGTTGCCGACCTGGATAACAGCTAAAGTTCTGCCATACCTGTCCGTTCCATCTCGCTGCACAGTAAAGTTGTTGTTGGTTAGAAGTTCTTGCAGTCTTTCAGTTGCTTTGTAGCCAAGCTGTTTCTCTCTATCACCACCACAGAAAGCAGTTGTAGTCTCAGGGGTGTCATAACCCATCAGTCGTATCTTCTCACCCTTTAGCCAGATTGTGTCCCCATCAACCACGCATGTGTAGCGCTTACCTTTTCCACATATTTCAATTGCTGACGCAGAGCTGGCCAATAGTACGACGCTTGTGGCGACGATAAAGAAGGAGCTAATACGCATTAATAATTTCCTTTAAATGTAGGGACACAGAATTATTTGTTGATTTCATTGCAAGTAAACTCACCCGTCCTAGAAACTATTTCTGGGAAAGGTTCACGAAAATCTCCGCTACCGGTGTAGTAAAGCCAACGAATTGAAGTTTGTGTTACTAACAATTTGTTTGATTGGGTGTTTAGAGAAATTCCGGCGGTATATACACCGTGCAAGTAGTTACCATAGTCCCTAAGTTCCCACAGCATTCTTTCGCCGTAGGTACTTGTTTCCTCCCAGTATATATATTCTGGGTTTTCCAAAGGGTAGCGTTCGACAGCCTCTCCTTTGAAATTTCTGAAAGCTGCATGCACTGGCAACATACCGTAAAAGCTTAGGTGGTATCCGTTTTCAGGTTCTAGGGTGTAATAGTATTTTACTTTCGAGTTTGGTTCGTCATCGCTAAAACACTGTGCTTTAATTTGTGGCCCCGGACCAGCAAAAGCAGGAAGTAAAGATAGAGCAAGGACAAGTAGCGTATATCCTACATTCTTAAAATGAACATACATCGTAGGCACCTCTCTGGTCAGGTAAATTCAACTTCGTTGCCTAGAACTGAGCCACGGTTTGCAATGAAATAGAAAATCATTGTTTACAAAGAAAATAACTAGCCTCAAATAGAGTTGTTACGGCTACCTTCAGTACAGGACTTCAAACCCTAGCTTCATTTTAGTAACTTACGTACCCTGAGCCGCAGGTAGATTATCCTAGATGTTTGATAAACTGTAAGTGCAGGCCACAGAATTACAAATATCCAAATGTTAATTTCTTCATAAGTTACGCCAACCTTGTCAGCTACAAAAACTAATAGAACGACACATGCTCTGAAGAGTTCGTCGATCCACACCGTACCATCACCATTTATTGTGTTAAGTGCAGCATAATATAAATCAGTCCAAGTCATTT
>CALCGO010000557.1 GCA_937901055.1 uncultured Rhodobacterales bacterium | reverse complement strand
ACCTGGGAGGCTCTCGTCACGCATCAATAGTGCAATTGGTGGCGCATGTTGCGCGGGGCGGCCGTAACTTTACACAACCGAGACTTAGGTGTTTAGATTTTTCGACTGAATAAGTGAGGTGGCTGATGGATTTGCCAACATTGTTCGAAGTCCTCGCGGCCAGTTTTGATGGTCCAGAAGATATTGAGAAACAAGCGCAAGACGCGCTTCGCACAGCTGATTTTGCAACGCAAACCACCTATGATATGCATCCACTAACAGAGCCGTTCACGACCGTTATGTCACACCCTGACGCACATCCCGTCTGCAGCGTTATTGGGCAAACTCCACTGCCTTGGGCACCTCCGGAAACATCTTCTGATCCGCTTTACATCGCGCATAGCCTGCCGAAGGTGAATGTGGAATTGTTGGGCCCCGACGGTCTGGTCAAGTCAGAGAAGGTCCGGTTGGGGCTCTATGGCATGTTGCCGAATTTCGAATATGGCATACGGAGCCACCCCGCCGAAGAGGTGTTTGTCATGTTTGCAGGGCAAGCCTTCTGGAAACGGGGTGCGGCAGCCTACGAAATCCTTGGACCGGGCGGGCGATCCTATCATCCTTCCATGATGCCCCATGCCAACAAGACTGGAGAAGTGGCGTTCTTATCGGCCTATGTCTGGCATGGCGACGTGTCGACCGAGCAGTATGTTTATGATGGATATCCCGACGCCTAGGTTCAGCACATTGGTAGCGTGGTCACGATGCCGTTCGAAACGCTGCCATCTTGAACTTGAACTGTTACCGCTTGACCTGCATCCCAAAACGCACGATCTATCATGGATTGCCCAACATTACATTTCAGGCGCGGGGACCAGATGGCAGAGGTAATCTGACCCACGCGCGTATCACCAACCATCACAGGCCAAGGTTTGGAACAAGTCGGGCAGTGCCCACCGTCAAATGTTACACCGCGCATTTCACGCGTCACACCCTTTGCCGCGATATCCTGCAACGCCTTGCGCCCGATGTAGTCAATTGAGCCATCGGTCACGCAAAACTTGCCATGCCCAATCTCAAACGGGTTGTTCTCGCGCGTGAACTCATTGCCGTATGACAAAAGGCCGCCTTCAATCCGCTCTATCAGGTTGGGGCAACCGGGGGTGATGTTATGCGCTTGACCTGCGTCCCAGATGGCGTCCCAGAGTGCCGTTCCCAGGTGCCCCCCCTCCAGATATATCTCGAACCCGCCTTGGCGTGAATAGCCCGAGCGGGCGATCAATTGTCTGGTGCCCTGAAAGTCGACCCAGCCGTATTTGAAAAAGCCGACATCGCGGATATGCGCGCCGAAAAGCTCTGCCAGCAGATCTTCGGCCTTTGGACCTTGCACAGCCAGTGGCGACACATCAGGTTCGCTCACCGCGACATCCAGACCACGCCCCAAGGCAAGACCCATCGCATAAAGCAAAACGTCACTGTCCGCGATGGACAGCCAGAACCGGTCCTCTGCCAGTTTCAACATGACGGGATCGTTGATCATGCCAGCCTGTGCATCGATGATCGGAATGTAAAAACAGTCGCCGATCTTTGCGCGGGCGATATTGCGCGGTGTCATCAATTGTACAAGGGCAGCAGCATCCAGTCCCGCAATCTGGACTTGACGCTGGCAGGAGACATCCCAGATCTGGACGTGGGCCCGCAGGTGCCAGTAATCCTCCTCCAGCGTGGGCTGGAACGCCTTGGGCAGCAGCATGTGATTGACGACGGAAAAGCCCCTCACACCGTTCTGTTCGACACGGTCGGTATAAGGCGTGCGGCGGATGCGCCGCGACATGTTCAGGCCGTCCATCAGCGCGAGGTCCACATCGAATAGGAATTGGGGTTCAAGATAATCGGCATATGATATGCGCCTTCGGGGTCTGTCATGGCAAAGCGCAGCGCGATTTGCGTGACCGCAGCGGGCATGTTGCGGGCGGCCCAATAGCGGGCAGTGTCAAAGACCAATTCATACATCGCGTCAGGATCAATGTCTTTGGCGTCGATGTTTTCTGATAGCCGGCCGCCTTCATCCATCTGCGCGGTAAAGGTCACGGTGCTTGTGGTCAGGTTCGTCAATGTCACAGGAATCTCTCCCGCATGGGTGCCATCAGTGCCATTGAGCGTATGCGACGTAAGAGTTGCCATTATTCAATCGAAGCCTTGTCCCGTTTATCTGATGTTGCGGCCACAATCGGGCTAATCACACCGCGACATTTGACATTCACAATGGCAGTTTTGCCGCTGGCCATCGCCCGTTGCAAGGCGGGGGCAAGTTGGTCGCGTGTTTCCACCAATTCACCATGCCCACCTAGACCTTCGCACATCGCGTGGAACGGAATATCGCGGAAATCGGTGGCAAAGTGTTTGCCGTTCGCAAACAGGCGTTCTTGTTGCTGCGAGATACAGTCCAGACCGCCATTGTTGTCGATCACGATGGTGATGGGCAGATTGTCCTGAAAGGCGGATTCAATCGACAGGCCGCCAGACAGAAACGCGCCATCGCCGGAGATCACTACCACATTGCGATTTGGATGCAGCGCCTTGGCAGAGACGCCAAAGGACACTCCAACCCCAAGCAAAGAGTAATTGCCGGGGTGCATGATCCCGCCCAGTTTCTGCCCGCGCCATCCGGCCATGTTCACCGCAATCTCTGACCAGAAATGGGTGTTGCCGCCGTCAAAGATCAGCCAGTCGTTTTCGCCCATTTGCTCCTGCACGTCCAGTGACAGTTGCAGAGGGTGCATCTTGCCGGGCTTGGCACTCTCGGCTTCGATATGGGCGTACCATTCATCCACCCAAGCAGCTCGGCGGGTCCGTTGCAGATCAAACCATTCGGGCCACATTTTGCCCACGCCGCTCAAGGCCTCAAGGAAGGCGCCGGGATCGCAGAGCAGCACCTCGTCGGCAGCTTGATTGTATTCTAATTCTTCGTGACTGCCGTTGATGCAGACCAGTGTTTGATCCTCCGTGAAAAACGGCGGATTGCCAAAGTTCATTTGATTGTCCAGACGCGCCCCGATCATCAGGACCAAATCAGCCTCGTGAATGGCGGGTTTCGACGGGTGATACTGGTGAAAATCTGCAAGGCCCATATAGGCCTCACATTCTTCGCCAAGCAGTTTGGAATGATAAGGAACGTTGAAAATCGGTAAGCGCAGGGCTTTACCGACCTGTTCCAGCTTCTCCTCGGACTTGGACCACCAGACGCCATGACCACCGATGATAACGGGACGCTTTGCGTTTTTCACCTTCTCCAAAACTACGCCTAAGGCGGTAGGGTCAGGCCATGCACGCGGGGCAGTGCGATCCGTGCGGTTGAACGGGCGCTCGTCCAGTCCCGCATCGGGCGCGAAGGATGAGAACATGATGTCCACCGGCAATGAGATATGGACAGGGCCGGGGTAGCCGGTTGTTGCGGCGGTCCATGCGCGGTTTACAAACTCGCTGATCCGTTCGCCATCGGTGATCTGGGCGGAATACTTGACCAAGGGGGCCGCAATGGCGACATCGTCGATCTCTTTGAAACCGCCCGCACCCTGACGTTTGAGCGTTGATGATCCGGTGACAAAAATGACCGGGCTGCGTTCGCCGCCTGCCTCCAGCATCGCGGGCACGGCGTTAGCAAAGCCTTCGGGGCCGACAAGGCAAACGACGGGTTTGCGGGTGATGCGGGCGTGACCATCCGCCAAATGCCCTGCGATCTGTTCATGAGGGGTGTTGATGACCGGCATCTGACATTCCATGAATCCTTCAAGCGCAGGATTGCAAAAGCCACCGGCTAGCGTGAACACATGGTCCACCCCTTTTTCTTTGAGGGCGCGGGCCAGCAAAGCGCCGCCTCTGATCATTTTGGAATCCGTCATTGGATATGTCCTACTTCAGGTTTTGGCGGCGAGCCGCAAGGCCGCCTGTGTTTTCGTTTCCGCATCAACGTGCGCGTGACTCGCGTCTTGGAAAATGACATTGGGTCCAAGCTGGTCAATCGAAGTGATGCCCAATTGCGCCATTACAACACTGATATCTGTCGCAAAGCAGCTCAGAAGCGCGTTCAGACCGGCCGCGCCTTCGGCCCCCAAAGCAAAGAGGGCAGGGCGCCCAATCATCACAAAATCAGCACCAAGGGCGAGCGCCTTGATGATGTCTTCACCATTGCGAATGCCACTGTCGAACAACAGCGGGAATTCGGGACCAACAGCGGCACGGATCAGTGGCAAAAGCCGGATCGCGGGGGGAACGCTGTCCAACTGCCGCCCGCCATGGTTCGAGACATAGATTGCGTCGGCCCCCAAACTGCGGATGCGGAGTGCATCCGCCGCAGATGTCACACCTTTGACAATCAGCTTGCCCGGCCATTTGCCCCGCAACCGCTCCAGAAACGCCCAGTCTGCACCAGACCGGCTTGCCCCGCGATCAAAGGTGTTGCTGCCTTTACTATCGGTAAAGTTCATCGGGCGCGGCGCGCCTGCAGCCAGCGTGCTGAGAGACCAGCTTGGGTGGGTGGCGAAGTCCCAGAATGCGCGGGGCGTCATGGCAAAGGGAACCGTGAAGCCATTGCGCAGATCGCGCACCCTGCGAGAAACCTGCGGCACATCCACCGTCAAGATCAGCGTTTCATATCCGGCAATTTGGGCACGTTCGACCATGGCAAAAGATGCCTCTTGAGAACCGCCAAAATAGAGCTGGAACCAAGCATGCAGTCCCGCCATGCGCGCCATATCTTCAATTGAGGTGGAGGCGGCGGAGGACAGGCACATGGGGAAATCCATGGCCTTTGAGGCACTTGCAATCGACGCGTCGGCCATCGGATGCACAAGATTGCACATGCCCATAGGGGCGATTCCAAATGGCACTTTGTAGGATTGCCCCATAAAAGTCGTGGCTAGAGAAGACTGTGCGACATCTGTCATCACACGGGGTTGCAGCATGACATTATCGAACTGAGAGACATTGCGCGCCGTGCCGACTTCGCGCCCAGAAGCCCCTTCGACAAAATCAAAGACAAGCCGGGGCAGCCGCCGGTCAGCCAGCCGTCTCGCGTCTTCGTTCGAAAAAATTCTGCTACTGCGCTGCATCATACGGGCGAATGCCTTTAATTATGTCTGATTTCTCTCAGTTTAAAAGAATTTGGTTGCCCTGACCAATCGAATAATCTCTCTAACCCATACGTCAGGGCTATTCCTTTTCGCATTCATACGTCCAATGAATATGTCGCCTCGCTTTTTCGATTAGTCAAGAACTCGGACTAAAGTTTATGCTTTAAACATTAGACGAGGCTTTACCGTCGCCTCACATATTGCGCTTGAACGCTTTGCAACAGGAACGTTGGGCGCGCATCGTTTGGGAGAACCCGATGACATTTCGAGAATCAACTCAGAGGCTCAAAGTTAGCTGTGCGGTGGTTGCTGTGGGCGCAATTTCACTGATACTCACGGGCGCCGTCAGCGCACAGGAATATACTGCGCGACTGTCGGTGCACTGGGGACCAACACACCATAGTGCAATTCACGCCAAGATGTTCGCTGACGAGGTTAACAAACGCGCCGATGGGCGGCTTCGTATCGACTATTTTCCGTCCGGTCAGCTTTTTGGCGTCCGCGAGCAACTTGGCGCGGTTACCTCTGGAGCCATTGAGATGGGCGGTATCGTCGGGGTGGTGTCGTTTCCGCCGATCAACAAGAATTTTAACGTGGTTTCGATCACCGGTATGTTCGACAGCTATGGCGAACAGCGCGCATTCTTTCAGGACGATCCAACTGGCAAGGCCGTTTGGGATGACATTACAAAAAAATCAGACTCTGTACTGTTGATGTATGACCCCGTTGGTCCTGTGATGACCTTCTCAACACAGGAATTGAATGGCGTGAAGTCGATGTCAGGCTTAAAGGCTCGGGCCTTGATCGGGGCAGAGCGGCCGATGTGGGAGGCACTTGGCGCCAACACGGTGTCCATGCCGACGGGGGAGGTCTATTCTGGTCTTCAAACCGGTATGATCGACACGATCAACAGCCCTCCAGGTTCCATCCGCGCGTTCAGCTGGTGGGAATACCTTACTCATGGTCAAAAGCCATACCAATACTACGCGGATGCCTACATCATGGCGAACAAGACATGGTTCAACGGGCTCCCTCAGGACTTGCAGCAATTGCTGATCAACGTGGGCCAAGAGGTCGGCCAAATATCGACTGACGAGATCCTGAAGACAGGCGAGGAAACGCTGACAGAATTTCAAGAACGTGGTGGGATCGTCACCAAACTCGAAGGCGACGCGCTGGCCGAATTCAACACGTTGATGAGCGACAAAGTGATACCAGTCATTGCAGACACAGTTGATGCAGATGTTATCTCAGCAGCTTCTGCTTTCGCCGCCAACTGAGATGAATGAAAGCGAACGCCTGCGCAGTCTGTGTGGGCGTCACACTAACACCTGCGGGGCTGTTTTCTAATGACAACGATCTTGTCGTTAATGCGTATCCTCAACGGCGCGCTTGAAAAACTCACCGCTGTGATATCTTCCAGCCTTGCGGCGATTATGGTTCTGGCCCTGACCGGAAGCGCAGTGACACGCTATATAAGCGGCACCGGGTACGACTGGTTCATCGAATTGCCCCCGGCGTTGGTGCCTTGGATGGTTTTTCCGCTACTGGGGCCGTTGCTGCGGTCAGGATCGCATATTCAGGTCGACCTGCTGCCTACTCTCTTGGAGGGCAAGGCGGCGCTGTGGCTCAAGTTGTTTGTCTATTCACTGATGGTTTTGGGGTCATTGATTTTCCTGCAAGCGGGGAATGAGGCTGTAGCTTTGTTCCGTCGTCTTGGCCAACTCATGGAACTGGAAATCGAACTGCCGATCTGGTGGATGTATTTGGCGTTTCCAACTGGTTTTTTCATTCTTTTGCTCTTTTCATTTGAGTTGTGGCTAGAGACGCTCTGTGAACTGACAACCCGTGAAGGAACCGCATCATGAACGCTGCTGCTACGTTACTTTCTATGCTCTTGCTGCTTTTGTCGGTGCCGATCTTTATGGTCTTTGGCCTGGGCAGTGCTTCAGTGGCGATACTTGGCATGGACCTTCCATGGTCCACACTTATTCAGGTCTCCTTTGGATCGATGACCAAACATGTGCTGATTGCAGTGCCGTTGTTCATTTTCACGGGCATGGTCATGCTGCGAGGTGGCGCCGCCGCAAGGCTGGTTCATTTTGCCACCACATTGGTTGGCCATTGGCCTGGTGGCCTGGGTTTGGCGATGATCCTTGCTATGGGTTTTTTCGCAGCGTTCTGCGGATCTATTCTGGCGGCGATTACTGCGGTAGGTACGATTATGATCCCAAAGATGGTCGAACAAGGCTATCCAAAACCCTTTGTAATCGTGCTCGCAGCCTCTGCTGCGTTTCTGGAAGCGCTGATCCCACCGTCTAACGCAGCGATCCTTTTCAGCGCGCTGACCGATGTGCCAGTGTCGCGCACATTTGCCGCGGGTTTCGTGCCGGGCATTGTTTTGCTGGTTCTTTTGTCCATCGTTGTCACATGGCGCTGCCGCAATCTGCGCAATCCTGAGAAAGCGACCGCCGCTGAGCGTTTGTCAGCCTTCCGCTCCGCCGTACCGGGATTATTCACGCCATTTATTATTCTGGGTGGCATCTATGCTGGATTGCTGACGCCCTCTGAATCTGCCGCGGTTGCGGGCATCTGGGCCATTCTGATCGGTATTTTGATTTACCGGGAGCTGACGTTTCGCGCGCTTTTAGACGCTTTGCATCAGACCGCGCGGATCACTGCTGTGATCTTTTCCATCATCGCGATGGCCACTTTCTTGAGCGTTGTTTTAACCTATACTCAGGCGCCGCAAAAGCTGATTGCCTTTTTCACTGAAATGGGTGGCACGCCGATGGCATTCTGGCTGGCTGTTGCGGTGATTTGCCTGATCCTTGGCACTTTCGTTGAGATTGTGCCGGTGTTTTATCTCACTGTGCCGATCTTTGCCGCACTGGCCTTGTCGCTGGGTCTGGATATCCTACAACTTTACATCGTATTTGTCGCCTTCGCCGGCATCGGGATGATCACGCCGCCCGTCTGTGTCGGCATCTACACCGCCGCAGGTGTCGCCAAAGAGAGCCCCGAGAAAGCGTTCCGCGAAGTGCCGGTGTTTGTCGGTGTCGGGATCATTTTTGGCATGCTGATGATCGCTTTTCCACAGGCTGCGACATGGTTGCCTAATCTGCTTAACTAAGCACGGCGCTCAGTTTTTCGACGTGATCCACCCGCTGTTGCAATTGCTGGCCAAAGAGGTCGACAAATTTCAACGCCTCGCGTGACAGCTCCTCGCGACGGGCGGCAACGACAGCGACAAAATAGGTAAGCTGTTGTTTGATTGGTCGAAACACCACGCCGCCCATACGCACTGCCTGTTCTGCTGAAAATGGATCGGCAATGGCTAGCACAGAGGCTTCGCGCACCAAAGCGCCGGCCAAAGGCATATTGGCAACAGAAAGACGTGAACGTGCACGCAATGTGTCCGAAAGCTCAGGATCTATCGACATCATTGAATCTGGGTAGCTGGCACCAAAGGTGACAAAGGTCTCTGTCTTGGCTACGTCTTCAAGATCGATAAGCCCGAATTCACTTGCCAAAGGGTGCTCTTCCGGCACCAGGCAAACATATGCAACTGATTTTTTAAACAAGACTTCGACTCCGGCGTAATCCGGCTCGCGCCCAACAATTCCCAGATCAAGCTGGCGCATCTGAACCGCATCTAGAATGGCGGGCGTGTTGCGCGTTTGTACAGCAAACTCGATATCGGGGTTCTCATGGTAAAGACGGCTGATCGCTTTGGGCAGCTCAATCGTTGCGATGGATTGGATTGCCCCGATGGAGATTGTACCGCCCCGTGATGTTCGAATGGATTTCGCCAAATCTTGCAGACGATCAATGCCCATGAACATGCCTTCTACACCTTCGTAGAAATGCCGCCCTTCCACTGTGGGCGTCAATCCGCGCCCCACACGTAGGAATAGGGGAAACCCGGCTGACTGCTCAAGATCAGCGATCAGCCTGCTAACACTGGGCTGAGAGATATGCATCATCTTGGCTGCTTCGGTGATGGAGCCACAGCGGATGGTCGCTCTGAATGCTTCTAGCTGACGCAGGTTCATTGGCGGTATTCCCTCAGTTTTTCCTATGGGTTACTTTAATTCATTTGCTCTCCCTTTGTATAGGTGGAAGCTTTCCATCGGTTTTAGTTATGGATACATCTGCTAATTTGATTTACTTTGGCAAGGGTGGTTATCTAAAATACTTCATGAAATCTTCTGCATTCCATGCAATTGGCTGGTATTAATTGACTGAATTTCACCATCCCCGGGGGTACTTTCAGACAAAACGAGCTTGAGCCATGCAGGGCGGTTTCGTAGCCTCTCCGTATGACAAAACACTCCCCATTTAGGTACTTTAAAACGAGCCCTGAGATCATCCGCTTGGCTGTGATGCTTTATGTTC
>CALCGO010000556.1 GCA_937901055.1 uncultured Rhodobacterales bacterium | reverse complement strand
CGATGGCGATAGGAAGAACAAATAGGCTCATCAAGAACAGGTACAGCGGAAAGGCCCAACTGGCGACGGAAAGGTGCCGTTCGTCAGAGTTCTCGACGATGGTAACCTGAAACATGCGTGGTAGGGTTATGATGGCAGTCGCGGACAAGAAGGTCAGCGCAACCCAGCGCGGGCTGAATATGCGATCGGTTTGCAACATCTCTGGCGACATGCGCGCAAAGATGCCTGCCGGCCCATCGCCGATACCCCAGACAACAAAAATTCCGACGGCGAGCAGTGCGAAGAGTTTGACGACAGCCTCGAGCGCGATGGCGGTAACAACACCGTGGTGACGTTCGTTGGCATCGACGTTGCGTGTGCCGAACAGAATGGTGAATACGGCAAGGACCGCGGCGATCCAGAACGCTGACACGTTTTCGTCGGCGAAACCCTTGCCGTCTGTTGGGGAGAACACCGAAAAACTTGTCGTGATGGATTGCAGTTGTAATGCGATATAAGGAGTGGAGCCGATAACGGCCAATAGCGTGACGACTACACCGAGTGTGGCGCTTTTGCCGTAGCGTGAAGATATAAGGTCGGCGATGGACGTAATGCGTTGTGCCCGCCCGATCCGAAGCAGTTTACGTAACAACCACCACCAGCCGATGAATACCAGCGTCGGACCAAGGTAGATAGTGACAAATTCCAGTCCGTTACGGGCAGCCGACCCTACTGCGCCGTAAAATGTCCATGCGGTACAGTACACCGATATCGACAAGGTGTAGACTAGTGGGGAGCGCAACCACCCAAGCCGACCAGCGCGGGCGCGCCTTTCTGCCCAGAAAGCTACGGTGAAAAGCAGGGCGACGTAGGCAGCGCTGGCGGCGACTAGGATATTGAAGGTTAACACGTCAGTGGCCCTCGTCGCCTTTGGTCAATATCCGTGACATCCGCCACGCCAGAAGTATCAGAAGAAACCAAAACCCGAAGATAAACAGGAACGGCAACGGGGCGCCGAAGATCAGGACGTCTTTCGTGAAAATCGTGAAAATTGGTGTGATGAAGATAGCCACCCCAAAAATCGGCAATACAAGGGCCGCGTCTTGGCGGCGACGACGGCGAAACGCGCGTTCAGCCAGATCGGGTGGGCGCTTGTCGGTCATGCGAGCATTTCCTGAACGGCGGCGACAATTTCAGCGTTGGCGAATGGTTTTGTCATGAACCGGGTCACGCCAATGTCTTCGGCGGTTTGGCGATCACGCGCTTGGCCTTTGGCAGTTAACATCAGCACATGCGGGGCTTCTGATAGTTCGCCAATGTCCTTCAGAATATCGAAACCGGAGCGGTTTGGAAGCATCACGTCTAATATGACCAGATCGGGGGTTAGGTTTCGAACCCTGTTCATCGCCATCGCGCCGTCCTGTTCGGAGGAAATTTCAAAGCCAGCCCTGTCTAATAAGAATGACAGAGATTCGATGATATTCGGCTCATCCTCGACGATCAGAATGCGTTTTGACATGTATTCCCTCCTACTAACAACTCAACCTATAACACCGTTTCTTCAGAACGTGCAGCACAGTTTTCGCGTGGGCAAATTCTGCAACTTATTCCAACGGCGCGAGCCGGTTGTGGTATCGTTGGCCACGGAGATTGATCAAGTGGAAGAAACAGCATCGCGGACTGGTAATCGGGTGGCGCGCCAAAGGTGATTTCAACGCGCGGTAGCGCAACGGTTAGGGTAAAGAATTGCATGCCACCCGGCAGTTCAATCAAATCTTGCAGTGGGCGCTCTGGTTGCGAAAATCCCTGAAATACTGGCCATAACGGGCAAGCATTACCATGGCGTGGCAACGGGAAATCTGACAGGGCGTGTCTATGCAATGTTTGCCCGGCAGCGTTCGTGATAATTAGACCCATTTCAGGCGCATCAACGCCTTCGTCCTTCAGACTTGCGAGGCGGCGAAAGACGGCGTGGAGGTTTGTGCGAAACTCGGCGGCGAGGGCCGACGGGTTGTAATTGGAGGCCAAGGCGCTGTCAGCGAAGCGTTCAATTGGCATAGATTTCACATCTTCGTCCGATACTTGATCGGGCACCTCGCTCGGGTCATCCGGTGCTGTCTCTTTGTCGAAATATCTGATCAATGCTTGGGTGGCATCGGAAAGACGTTTGCTTTCCTCATGGATCGCCGTGTCGAACCGATTGCGTTGTTCGACCGTAATATCTTCGACCGACGTCAAAATTTCAGATGTCGAGCGGATCGCGGTGATGTTGGATAACATCAGGTGCAGGCTCTCGGCCAGAAAGGGATCGTGGGTAAGGCGGTCGGACAAGGCTGAGATGACAGCACCCTGATCATGGCTCTGGCGATAAACCGAAGCAAGTAATTGTGACCACCCCGGATATCTTCCGGCAAATTCAGCAAGGGCTGCTGTTTCGACAGATTGATCCGGTGCTGTGGCGGCGGCTTCTAATAAGGCGGTGGTTAGCTCGGAATCCGCGCCCTCTGTTAGGGTGGAGGGTGGTACGCCTAGTTCACGTGCGATGGATAGCAGAATCTTTCCGGCGATTCCCCGCTTATTGTGCTCAATCAGGTTTAGGTATGACGTGGAAATTCCCGTTTGCCGTGCAAGTGCCGTTTGCGACAGGCCTATTCGACGACGCTGTTGGCGAATTCGAGTGCCGGTTAACGAATGTGGCATTGCCCGATTCCTATTGTTTTCATGCTCTTGCTGCGGCGCGGTGTAAACTAATTTACAAAAATGGCTTTGTCTTGTTACAATAATTTACAAATAAATTGAACAAATGCAATCATTTATTGATTTTTTGACAAATCAAACCAAGAATGACCTTGGGTAAAAATACCCTCTGCCGTTCATGGCAGTATAAAATTGACACGAATGGGAGGAAATTCATGTCTGTATTTACACCAAATCGTCGTGGTTTGATTAAGTCGGGTGCTCTACTGGGCACTGGCTTGGCAATGCCGACGATCTTCACTGCCGGTTCGGCGGCTGCGTATACTAACGCACCAACCGGAAGCGGCGTAACGCTTGGCTTCAACGTTCCACAATCTGGTCCATACGCGGACGAGGGTGCGGACGAGCTTCGCGCATACATGCTTGCTGTTGAGCACCTAAATGGTGGCGGCGATGGCGGGATGATGAACACGTTCAGTTCTAAAGCTCTTAAAGGTAACGGCATCCTTGGCAACAAGGTTAACTATGTTACTGGCGATACGCAGACGAAATCTGATGCGGCGCGTGCTTCTGCTAAATCCATGATCGAAAAAGACGGTGCGGTAATGATTACCGGTGGCTCTTCTTCGGGCGTTGCGATTGCTGTGCAGGGTCTATGTCAGGAAGCTGGCGTGATCTTTATGGCTGGTTTGACACACTCCAACGACACAACCGGTAAGGACAAGAAAGCCAACGGCTTCCGCCACTTCTTTAACGGTTACATGTCTGCGGCTGCTTTGGCACCTGTGCTTCTGGAAATGTATGGTCCTGACCGTACCGCTTACCACCTAACCGCTGACTACACTTGGGGTTGGACGCAACAGGAATCCATTCAAGCAGCGACTGAAGCTGTTGGTTGGGGTACTGCAAACAACGTTCTTACACCTCTTGCGACGCAGGATTTCTCTTCCTACGTTGCTCCGGTTCTGAACTCTGGTGCCGATGTTCTAGTTCTGAACCACTACGGTGGTAACATGATCAACTCGCTAACTTCGGCTGTTCAGTTCGGTCTGCGTGACAAAATGGTCAACGGCAACAACTTCGAGATCGTTGTTCCACTTTACTCTCGCCTAATGGCGAAGGGTGCTGGCGAAAACGTTAAAGGCATCTTTGGCTCGACAAACTGGCACTGGTCCCTGACCGACGCTGGTTCGCAAGCCTTCGTTAAATCCTTTGGCGAAGCGTACGGCTTCCCTCCATCACAGGCTGCACACACAGTTTACTGTCAGACAATGCTTTATGCAGATGCTTGTGAACGTGCTGGTACATTCAACCCATGCGGCGTTGCCGAAGCTCTTGAAGGCTTTGACTTCGACGGTCTGGGCAATGGTCCAACGCATTACCGTGCAGACGATCACCAGTGCTTCAAAGACGTGCTGGTTGTGAAGGGTAAAGAGAACCCGACTTCCGAATTCGACCTTCTGGAAGTTGTTCAGGTTACACCACGTGCTCAAGTTGAGTACGATCCAGAACATGCAATGTTCGCTGGTGGTGCTTTGGGTAACTGTAACCCAGGCGCATAAGTTTCCCCCTCGGGAATACACTGCCGGTCGCGCCTTTGTGTGCGGCCGGATTTTCCGCTAAGGTGCGGAACCTCATAAAAAATAACGGGGCGTAAGTGATGGACGCGATCTTTCTGCAAGTATTGAACGGGTTGGACAAGGGTAGCGCTTATGCGCTGATTGCCCTAGGTTTGACCCTTATTTTTGGAACGCTAGGTGTGGTGAACTTCGCCCACGGAGCATTGTTTATGCTGGGTGCATTCTGTGCTGTGGTTATGCGAAAAATTCTGACGCTATCCAAAATTACGCTAGACCCAGAAAAAACGAACTTTCTGGGCAAACCACTCGAAGTTAAAACACCATATGTAGAGTTGTGGTGGGGTGATGCCGGTACATGGATGATCGATTATTCGGTACTGATTGCGATCCTGTTCGCAATTCCAGTCATGGGGCTCATTGGTATCATAATGGAGCGGGGCCTTATTAAACATTTCTACAATCGCCCACACGCTGACCAGATCCTGATGACCTTCGGACTAGCGATTGTATTGCAAGAAATTATCAAAGCCTTCTTCGGCGCTAACCCGATCCCGCAATCTGCGCCGGATTCGATGAGTGGCGCGATGGATATTGGCATATTATTTGGGTTCGCCGAATACGCTGTAATCTACCCATATTGGCGTTTGGTCTATTTCGTTTTCGCAGCCGTAGTCATCGGCGGGGTATTCGCCTTCCTACGCTTCACCACCTTTGGGATGGTCGTACGTGCCGGTATGGCTGACCGCGAGACGGTTGGTTTGCTAGGCATCGACATTGATCGACGCTTCACCATTATGTTCGGCCTTGCCGCCGCGGTGACGGGGGTGGCGGGTGTTATGTATACGCCTATCCTACCCCCGAACTACCATATGGGCATGGACTTCCTTGTTCTCTGCTTTGTGGTGGTGGTTGTGGGTGGCATGGGCAGTTTGCCGGGTGCGATCCTTGCAGGTTTCATGTTGGGAATGCTCGAGAGCTTCTCTTCTATGAACGAAGTTAAGGCCATTATCCCCGGTATCGACCAGATTATTATTTACCTCGTTGCCATGATTGTTCTGTTGGTCCGCCCACGCGGTCTGATGGGCAAAGCCGGCATGATGGAGGATTAAGAGCATGTTAAAATACAACGATAAAGTTCTGATGATTGTGTTTGCGATCCTCGTACTGACCGGACCAATTATCCTCGCGCCGTTCGGGGCAGGATATCCGGATTTGCTACAACGCTTTGCCATCTTTGGCATTCTGGCGGTGGGTTATAACATTCTGTTCGGCTTGACTGGGTATCTGTCCTTCGGCCACGCCGCGTTTCTGGGTGTGGGATCGTATTCGACGGTGTGGATGTTCAAGCTGCTGACAATGAACATCATTCCAGGGATGATCCTTGCGATCATTATGTCTGGTTTGTTCGCCTTGCTGATCGGGTTTGTCACACTGCGGCGGTCTGGCATCTACTTCTCCATTCTGACGTTGGCGTTCGCGCAGATGTCTTACAGCCTTGCGTATTCGGTTCTTACACCGATCACGAACGGTGAGACCGGTTTGCAGATACGTCTTGCAGATGCACGGATACTGGACCCGAAGAACGACTCCGGTTCATTGCCTTCAACAAACCTGTTCGGTTTAGAGATGAACGACACATGGCGTACTTCGCTTATGGGATTGGACTTGCAGTTTAACGTAGGGTTCTACGTCTGCGCATTCATATTGATTGCGGCGTTCTACTTGTCAATCCGCATTTTCCGCTCGCCTTTCGGATTGATGCTACGGGCTGTGAAAACTAACCAGAACCGTCTGATGTATACGGGGATCAACACGAAACCCTACACACTGGCGGCTTTCGTGATCTCTGGCATGTATGCCGGTTTGGCAGGCGCTTTGCTGGCCTCGATGGACCCATTAGCGGGTGCTGAACGTATGCAGTGGACCGAGTCTGGCTCCATCGTTCTGATGGTTATCCTTGGCGGTGCAGGCACGTTGCTTGGACCTGTACTTGGCGCAGGCGTTATCAAATACTTCGAAGCGATTTTCTCGCGCATCAACGACAACGTTCTACACGAATGGTTCGATGTTCTGCCAGGTTTCCTTGAAACCTTCATGGTCTGGATCATTCATCCGTTCGTAGGCAAAGGCTGGAGCCTGACGTTGGGCGCGGTGTTTATGATTATCGTGATATTCCTACCCGGTGGCCTGATGGAAGGTGCAAATCGCATCAACAAACGGTTCGGTAAACAAAAACGTGGCTCGGCGGATAACGCCAAGACCCCGGCTGAATAAGGAGCAGGGATTATGGGAATTCTTGAAGTCCAGAACGTCAACAAGCACTTCGGTGGCTTGCATGCGCTGAACAACGTTAACCTCGACGTTAAAGAGGGTTCGGTTCACGCAATCATCGGGCCGAACGGGGCTGGTAAATCCACGTTCCTGAACTGCCTGATTGGTAAATTGGAACCGGATACGGGATCAGTGATGTTTCAAGGCAAGCCAGTGCTTGGCAAGAAACCGCACGAGATCAACCAACTGGGTATCAGCCGTGTGTTTCAAACACCCGAGATTTTCACCGATCTGACGGTTTTTGAAAACGTAATGATCCCGTGTTTTGCACACCGCGACGGGTCGTTCATGATGAACGCCTGGAAAAAGGTAAAAGGTGAAACGGACATCCGTGAGCAAGCCGAACAGATGCTCATAGATGTGAATATGCAGGACAAATTGCATATGGATGCGGCCTCGCTTTCACGTGGTGACAAACGGCGGTTGGAAATGGCGATGTGTTTGTCGCAAAATCCGAAACTGTTGTTGTTGGATGAACCGACAGCAGGCATGGCACGGGCGGACACGAACGCGACGATTGATCTTTTGAAACACATTGGCGAGACGCGTGGAATTACCAAGGTTATCATCGAACACGATATGCACGTTGTGTTCAGCCTTGCCGATACGATATCGGTTTTGGCGCAAGGCGCAATTATTGCCGAAGGGTTGCCAGATGACATTAAGGGCCATCCGAAAGTCCGCGAAGCTTACCTTGGGGAGGCAGAAGTATGAACGACAAGACAAATAAGCCGGCATATTTTTCGCTGCACGACATCCATTCTTACTATGGCGAAAGCTACATCGTTCAAGGTGTGTCGTTTAACGTCCACGAGGGCGAGATTTTGGCGCTTTTGGGGCGGAACGGTGCGGGTAAAACCTCGACACTTCGGTCCATTGCACAGATCGGCGATCCGCTAGTGACCCAAGGCGAATGTTGGTTGGACCATCAGGCTTTGCATGACATGGAATCGTTCGAGGCGGCCCGCGCAGGCGTGGCACTAGTGCCGGAAGATCGACGGATTATTCAGGGTCTGACGGTTCAGGAAAATTTGGAACTGGCGCAGATTGCCCCACCGCATGGCTGGTCAATCGAGCGGATTTACGACCTTTTCCCCCGTCTGGGCGAACGCAAAAATCAGGAAGGCACAACGCTTTCTGGTGGCGAGCAACAGATGCTGGCGATCGGACGTGCGTTGGCACGCGACATCAAATTGTTGTTGCTTGACGAACCTTACGAGGGGTTGGCCCCGGTGATTGTGCAGGAAATCGAACGTACGTTGCGGCAAATCAAAGAGCTGGGCATCACTACAATTATCGTGGAGCAGAACGCTGTTGCAGCGCTGAAACTCGCAGATCGCGCAGTCATTCTGGATACCGGTCTCGTGGTTTTTGACGGAACCGCACAAGAGGTTCTGGACAATGAGGCGCTCCGCGAAGAGTATCTCGCTATCTAAGAAAAATTACGACTACTGGAGAAAACCATGGAACAGCACATTCACCCACCCTCGCAAGAAACTGTCGCCAAGGCTTTGATCAAAGAGGATCAATACAAGGCAATGTATGCTGAATCCATCAGTGATCCAGAGGCATTTTGGGGCGAGCAAGGGCGTCGTCTTGACTGGATCACGCCTTACACAAAGGTGAAGAACACAACGTTTGAGTACCCGAATGTTTCGATCAAGTGGTTCGAAGACGGGGAATTAAACGTTTCGGCGAACTGTATCGACCGTCATTTGAAGGATCGTGCCGATCAAACCGCGATCATTTGGGAAGGGGACAATCCCGAAGACGACGCGCACATTACCTATAAGGAATTGCACGAACACGTCAGTCGATTGGCGAATGTGTATAAGAAACTGGGTGTAAAGAAAGGCGACCGGATCGTTCTTTATATGCCAATGATCCCTGAAGCTGCTTATGCGATGTTGGCCTCTGCACGGATTGGCGCTGTTCATTCAATCGTTTTTGCCGGCTTCTCGCCCGAAGCATTGGGTAGCCGCATCGCGGATTCCGGTGCCAAACTGGTGGTTACTGCTGACGAGGCCCCACGTGGTGGACGGAATACTCCGCTGAAATCGAACGTGGATAAGGCATTGGTTATCTCCGGCGACGTTCCCACTTTGGTGGTTGAACGCACAGGCGCTGACGTTGGCTTGAAGGCCGGTCGCGACCATTCGTATCGCGCAATGATGGCTGATGCATCGACTGATTGTCCACCTGAACCAATGAACGCCGAAGACCCGTTGTTTGTGCTTTATACGTCGGGCTCCACAGGAAAGCCAAAGGGTGTAGTGCACTCGACTGGTGGATACTTGTTATATGCTTCAATGACGCATCAGTATGTTTTTGATTATCACGATGGTGATATCTATTGGTGTACGGCAGATGTTGGTTGGGTGACTGGCCACAGCTATATCGTCTATGGCCCGCTGGCCAATGGCGCAACCACGCTGATGTTTGAGGGCATTCCAACCTATCCGGATGCGAGCCGTTTCTGGCAGGTATGTGACAAGCATAAAGTGAATCAATTCTATACGGCACCGACAGCACTTCGTGCGTTGATGGGGCAAGGGGACTCGTTTGTTGAAAAATGTGATTTGTCCTCGCTGCGGATACTTGGTTCGGTTGGTGAACCCATTAATCCAGAAGCATGGGAATGGTACTATAAAATTGTCGGCAAAGAGAAATGTCCGATTGTTGACACATGGTGGCAGACAGAAACGGGCGGCATACTGCTAACGCCGCTGCCCGGCGCCGCTGCGTTAAAGCCCGGTTCGGCAATGAACCCGTTCTTTGGTGTTCAGCCGGTAGTTCTGGACCCACAGACCGGCGTGGAACTGGAAGGCAATGGCATTGAAGGTGTTCTTTGCATAAAGGACAGCTGGCCGGGTCAAATGCGGACAGTTTTTGGTGACCATGACCGCTTC
>CALCGO010000555.1 GCA_937901055.1 uncultured Rhodobacterales bacterium | reverse complement strand
TACACCTGAACAAATAGCGCATTATCCCGCACGATCCCTTGTACAATTCTTTGAAAACCACGCACTACTCACGACTGATAACCATCAATGGTTTACAGTGACTGGCGGCAGCATCGCATACGTGAGACGGATTGCCCAAGCGATTGAAAGTCGTGGCGGAACGATACGGTTGAGCACACCTGTGCGTTCGGTCAAGCGAACGTCAGTAGGTGTTTCTGTTGTGTGTCAGGGCGGAGATATCCAAGAATTTGATCAAGTGATATTTGCGTGTCATTCGGACGACGCACTGAAGCTTATTGATGTCCCTACGATTTCCGAAACTGAAATTCTCTCAAATATCCGATATCAGGATAATCGCGCGGTGTTGCACTGTGACGAAAGCCAGATGCCCAAGCGCAAGGATTGTTGGTCCTCATGGGTGTTTCAATCGGTTGACAACAGTGCTGCACCAGCCATCGGTATTACGTATTGGATGAACTCACTTCAAGGTATCGATGCGTCCGATCCCTTGTTTGTGACGCTCAATCCCAAGCAAAATATTCAACAGGATTTGATTTACGAGGAGACGCTTTTTCGTCATCCGATATTCGACCAAGCTGCCATTTCAGCACAAAAACAGTTGCATGAAATTCAGGGTAAAAACCGAACGTGGTTTTGTGGGGCATATACACGCAACGGATTTCACGAAGACGGATATGCAAGCGCCATGGTTGTGACTGAAAAGTTGCTCGGCAGCGTGGTAACAAAATGAAACTACAGCATTTGAAAGGACATACTTTTCACAAACGTTTGGGCGAAATTGAAAACACGTTCAAATATAATGTCGACTATTTGTTAATTGAGCCTGAAGCCCAGGGAAAGTCTCCGATCTTGTTTTCCCACAATCGATTTAACGCCTTTTCATGGCATTCATCAGACAATGGCGGAAAACGAGGCGCGGGCGCGAGTACTAAGTGGGTTCGCGAAGTATTGAAGAACGAAGATGTAAATGAGTTAGCTGAATTTCGCATATTATTGCTAACCCAACCAAGAGCACTTGGTCATGCATTTAACCCTGTTTCATTTTGGTTTTTTGTTGATGAGAATTACCAGCTTCGTGGCGCTATTGCAGAGGTAAACAATACTTTTGGCGACAGGCATTCCTATCTTTGTTATCACGAGGAATTTCAACCGATCGTGTCATCAGATACAGTATCTGTTAGAAAACTGTTCTATGTCTCCCCGTTTCAGCCCATTGAAGGCAACTACAAGTTTAGGTTTACCTACACAAAAACGCATATTGGCATTCGGATCGATTTGCAGCACGGCAAGGGCGGTATTGTCGCGACCTTGGGCGGTGAACTTACACCTTTAACTTCGATGGCGATAATCAAGTCGCTAGTTTCAAGGCCGTTTGGATCTGTCCGTGTTCTTAGCCTGATTTTTTACCAAGCGCTAAAGCTTCGCCTAAAGGGAGCGCGCTACCGTTCTTATTTCAAACCAATCGATGCAGAGGTGTCCAAATGAATATGTTTTTGATGATCTTGATAGGATTCATCTTATCGCTTTTGGCTTATGCCGGTGTGAACCAGTTCGCATCTTTTCGCGCGCAAAAGCCAACTGACTATGCCAATCAATTGCCGTTATTTGATATCCGTGAGGTCTTAAACGGTGAGATGATTACAGAAGGTATGATTTATGGGCCGACCGGCAAAGTTACATCGCGGTTTGTTGCTACCATGAATGCAGAGTGGGCTGGCGATTCTGGCACGATGACAGAGCATTTTGTCTATAGTAGTGGACGCGAACAAAACAGAGCGTGGGCTTTTTCAATGACAGCGAAAGACGGCTTATTTACGGCTACCGCACCAGACATTATCGGCGTGGCCCAAGGTCAACAATTGGGCGCAACTGTTCGCTTGACCTATAAAATCGTGCTACCCGAGGATGCTGGCGGCCATATATTGAACGTGGTCGATTGGATGTATTTGCTGGAAAACGGGTCGGTGATGAACCGGTCTGAATTTCGGAAATTCGGGATAAAAGTTGCAGAACTTGTCGCGACATTCCGGCCAGCAAACTAGTGCTTCGCGGAAAAACATACTGGATCGTCGGCGCAAGTGAAGGTCTTGGTCGATCGCTAGCCCTTGAACTTGATGCGCAAGGGGTCAACCTTGTGGTTTCGGCGCGTTCAGAAGATCGGTTAGTTGAATTAGCCGACGAGCTTGCATTGCCAACCCGAATTTGCCCGCTAGATGTTTCCGATAGCGTGGCCGTTGCTAAAGCTGTTGAAACTGTGGGGCAAATTGATGGTGTAATATTTGCAGCAGCTTTATATGAACCGATGAAGGCTCAGGGCTGGGATGCCGGCCAATCTGAACTATTGGCTAATGTCAATTTTTTGGGTGGCATACGGATTTTATCGCGTGTCGTTCCACAATTCGTTGAACGAGATTCCGGGCATATTGTTGTTATTGGTTCACTATCGGGTTACCGGGGATTACCCGGTGCCCTGGCGTATGGTGCCAGCAAAGCTGGGCTAATGCATTTGACAGAAGCATTGCATGCAGATCTATGGAAGACTGGTGTCAAAACACAATTATTTAATCTGGGGTTTATCCGAACCCGGTTAACTGACAAAAACAAGTTCACTATGCCTTTCATTATGTCGCCAGAACAGGTTGCAAAGAAAATTGTCCAAAGCATGGTAAAGCGAAGATTCAAATTCGATATACCCTTGCCTTTTTCGTTATTTTTTCGCTTAAGCCGCCTGCTGCCGCAGGCGCTGTACAACCGCATATTCGCGAAATAGCACCAAAATAAACGAGACAACATTTGGGTCCAATTTGGCTCTTCCTTTTGCATTGAAAATCTTTTTTAATCACAACTAGTTGATAATATTGCCTTTTATGATCCAAACTGGCGTGTCTTGCGTATCAATTATACTAAGCACACAAACCAATAGGAGACTAAAATGCTACGTAGAACTTTTGTAAAACTTTCCGCTGCGACCTTAATAGCAACCGCGACAGCTACTGCCTCATTCGCAGGGGGCCATAGTGCCGATATTGTAGATACAGCAGTTGCTGCTGGTTCTTTCACAACCCTTGTCGCTGCGGTTCAAGCGGCTGGCCTAGTGGATACGCTCAAAAGCGAAGGTCCGTTCACTGTTTTTGCACCAACCGATGAAGCTTTTGCAGCTTTGCCTGAAGGTACGATTGAAGAACTTTTGAAGCCCGAAAACATTGATACATTAATCGCGATTTTAACCTACCATGTGCTTCCAGGCAAAGTGATGTCCGGCGATATCTCTGGTCAGGAACTAATGGCGGCAACCGTGCAAGGCGGATCGGTCAGCATTAACGCGATGAATGGTGTGATGATTGACAATGCAACGGTAATTCAGGCGGACATCGAGGTGAGCAACGGCGTAATCCACGTGATCGACGTTGTCCTTATGCCAAAATAAGCATATTTGGCGCGCCCGATTGTTCGGGCGCGCAAGATCATGTTATTTAGTTCTTAGTAAGTGTAAATTGAATTACATCGGTATTTTTATACCGGAAACTCGCAGCACAAGCCGCAAG
>CALCGO010000554.1 GCA_937901055.1 uncultured Rhodobacterales bacterium | reverse complement strand
ATCTCCGTCGTTGGTTATGGATGCCCGCCCTTGCCTGTCGCGGAATTTTGCGAAGAAATGTGGCAAGTCCAGAAGGATATCGCGGACGGATTCCGGTTGTCCTTTGATTTCTTCGGGCGGTCTAGTTCAACGCGCAACCGTGAATTGACGCAGCATCTGGCAGCCAAGTTGGGTGAGAGCGGATTGATCGAGGAAGTATCTGAGAAGCAGGTCTATTCGAATGCGGATGGGCGGTATTTGCCTGACCGGTATATCGAGGGTACGTGCCCGAATTGCGGGTTTGAAAACGCGCGGGGTGACCAATGCGAGAATTGTACCAAACAGTTGGATCCTACGGATTTGATTAACCCACGATCTGCGATTTCTGGGTCTACGGATCTGGAGGTGCGCGAGACGAAACACCTTTATCTGCGCCAGTCAGTTCTGCGCGAGAAATTGGACAAGTGGATTGATAGCCAGAAGGGTTGGCCTATTCTGACGACCTCGATTGCGAAGAAATGGTTGCATGATGGTGATGGTTTACGAGACCGTGGCATTACGCGGGACTTGGATTGGGGTGTACCGGTGCAGTTCGACGGCGCGCCGTGGACTGGTATGGAAGGCAAGGTTTTCTATGTCTGGTTCGATGCGCCGATTGAATATATCGCCGCCACTGCCGAGTGGGCGGATGCGAATGGTCTGGACGACGCGGCTTGGGAAAGCTGGTGGCGAGAGGATAAGGGTGCGGGTGACGTGAAATACGTCCAGTTTATGGGCAAGGACAATGTGCCGTTCCATACGCTTTCGTTCCCGGCCACGATGATGGGGTCGAACGAGCCTTGGAAATTGGTGGATTTCATCAAGTCGTATAATTGGCTGACCTATGAGGGCGGGAAGTTTTCGACGTCGCAAGGGCGCGGGATTTTCATGAATCAGGCACTTGATGTTATGCCTTCGGATTACTGGCGTTGGTGGTTGTTGAGCAATGCGCCGGAGAGCTCGGATTCGGACTTCACGTGGGATAGTTTTCAGGGTGGTGTGAACAAGGATTTGGCCGATGTGCTGGGGAATTTTGTATCACGTGTGACGAAATTCTGCCGTTCGAAGTTTGGCGAGGTTGTGCCTGCGGGTGGCGAATACGGCGAGGCTGAGGCCGCTGTCACGGCAGAGATTGCCAAACGGTTGAAGGCCTACGAAACGCATATGGAAGCCATTGAAATTCGCAAGGCAACGACCGAGTTGCGGGCGATTTGGGTGGCAGGTAACGAATACTTGCAGGCCGCCGCGCCTTGGAGCGTTTATAAAACGGACCCCGATGCTGCGGCTGCAATGGTACGCTTCGCGTTGAACCTGATCCGGCTATACGCGGTACTTTCGGCGCCGTTTATTCCGGATGCTACGGAAAAGATGTTGGCTGCGATGAATGTGACAGATGCGGCGTGGCCTGATGATTTGGAGGCGGCATTGAAAGCGTTGCCTGCGGGCCATGGGTTTGAAGTGCCGGATGTGCTGTTTGCCAAAATAACCGATGATCGCCGTGTTGAGCTGGAAGAGCAGTTTGCGGGGCAGGGATGAGCACGTATAAAGCAACATGCCATTGCGGCACGGTTGAACTGAAGATCGAGATGCCGCACGGGCTTACCGGCCTGACGCGCTGCGATTGTTCGATGTGCCGACGCAAAGGCGCGGTGATGGCATATACCGATCTGGACAAATTGCAGGTGGTGAAGGGGGCGGACAAGCTGTCGCTTTATACTTTCAATACGCATACGGCGAAGCATTATTTTTGCTCGGTTTGCGGGATTTATACGCACCATCAGCGACGTTCCAATCCGAACCATTACGGGATAAATGTCGGGTGTATCGAGGGGATCGACCCGCGAGATTTCGAACCGGTGGCTTGGGGCGACGGGGTTAATCACTCTAGTGACAAGAAAAGCTGAACCTTCGCTTTACAATACCTGCTGAATGGCTATTTTCCCCGAGTGATCTGATGCGGGCGTGGTGGAATAGGTAGACACGCCAGACTTAAAATCTGTTGGCCGTATGGCCGTGGGGGTTCAAGTCCCCCCGCCCGCACCATTTAAATTTTCCCGATTTCAAACCGTAAAATAGTTGTCTTTGTCACACGGGGCTTAACAATTAGTATAATATAATATACTGGTATACGAATGTGTAGAGGCCTCGGCTTCCGCAAACCCGCAGTGATTGCAGATCCAGGGCAGGGTGGCACATGAATTTCGGCCTTGTGCCATTGGGAGGATGACTAATGTACCGACGTGTGAGCAGTGACCGATTTATGGTCTTAACAACGTTGGGAATCGTTGTCGTCATGGCGATATTCACATGGGTGATGTACGGCATGGCACAACAAGTGTTCACAATGACCGATGTCATGATCGATTTGAACGAAAGCTTTCAGGCTATGTCGGCAGATATTCATATTATGGGCGGAAATATTGAAGGCATGGCGGGCACCATTGATACAATGGGCGCCAACATCAACGGCATGAGCGGCGATATGAGCACGATGAACGAGAACATCTCGGGCATGACGGGCGATATAAAGACAATGGCTTCATCGGTACCGGCGATGACCGATGCGGTGCTTAGTATGGCGGGTAGCGTGGATCGTATGACGCAAGATATTTCGCGCGCGACTTATGCGTTTACGCAGCCGATGTCCTACATGTGGGGCAACGTATTCCCGTTCTAGGGACGTTTTCGCAGCCACGGCCGTAATGGCGGCTCAATCCCCGATCGTATTCCACGCAATTTTCATGTGCATTGACTTGTAGATTTGTATATTCTAATATGCATATCTAAACATATTGTAATATACTGTCGCAAACATCGTATTACGAAAAAAAGAATGCCGCGTACACGCAACGTCGTCTGCGCAACCGACTAAGGGAATATAACGTTAATAATAACGAAATAAGGGAGAAACCATGCCAGGACTACATCACCTAGCAGCTGCCATAAGCATATCGGTTTTCGCGATTGCTCCGAGTGTTTCACACGGCCAAGGCGATTCGCCAACGCCATCCGAGACGCAGTTTCAAACAGTTCCAGTGACCACATCGCAGATCGGCGGTAATGCCACCATCGGCGGAACGGTTGTTCCCTTTAAAGAAGTTACGCTGAATGCACAGATCCCCGGCCGGATTATTTTTCTGGCTGGCGCGGAAGGTTTCAGCGCTGCCGATGGGCAGGTGCTACTCGCCATCAGTGATGAAGATATTCAAGCACAACGGCGTGCAGCCCAGGCGCAGATCACACAAGCCGAGGCGGGTGTACGCAATGCGCAGATGCAATATTCGCGGGAGTTGTATTCGCCACGTGTTAATTCCCTGACCGGTATTCCGGGCATGGGTGTGCCGTCAACGTTCGACCAGTTTTTTACCCGTGGTTTTTCCGACATGATGGGACAGTCGGATTCTGGTTTGGAACGTCAGGCCGATCTTTACGCCCAAGGTGTCGGAATTGATCAGGCACAAAGTGGAATGTTGCAGGCGCAGGCCAATCTGGATGCGCTTGATGCGCGTCTGCGGGATGCGAGTTCTGTAGCGCCGTTTGACGGAATTATTATCGAGAAAATGGTTGAGGTCGGTGACACGGTCCAACCCGGAATGCCTTTGCTGAAGTTCGCCTATATTGATTACCTGCGTATCGTGGCTGATGTACCCGTGCGTTTGGCGGCGGGCCTTAGCGAAGGCATGCTTGTGTCCGCACGTCTTGATGCGGGCGGCGAGCAAGTACAGGCGCGTGTTGCGCAAATATTCCCTGTTGCTGACCAGCAACGCCATACCGTGCGGGTCAAGTTCGACCTGCCTAAAGGCACTGCCGGTGGTCCGGGGATGTATGTAGAGGTTACAGTGCCCGATGGGTCCGTTCCGGTTCGCACACAACCTGCCGTTCCAGCTGAATCCCTGATTTGGCGCGGCAGCCTTCCGTCTGTGTTTATTGTAGTCGACGGGAAACCGTCGCTGCGCCTTGTAAGGGTGGGGTATCCCCTGCCTGACGGTCGCATATCTGTCGTCTCCGGCCTGAATGGCGGAGAGATGGTCATCGTTAATCCACCAGCCAATCTCGTTTCCGGCGAATAAGGAAACCTGAAAGAAAGGGAGGAGTATGTGATGACTGATATAGTAAATAACAAAGCTGACGGCGCACCTAAAAGTCTCGGTCTTGCGGGTAATCTTGCGCAGGGGTTTATTAACTCGCCATTGTCGCCGCTATTGTTGTTCGCATGTTTGGCGCTGGGTATTCTGGGGTTGGCTTCGACGCCACGTCAGGAAGATCCGCAGATTTCCGTGCCGATGGTCGATATTTTCTTTTCGTATCCGGGTGCTTCGGCAGATCAGGTAGCCTCTTTGGCGACCGACCCGCTGGAACGGTTGATGTCAGAAATTCAGGGCGTAGACCACGTTTATTCTATCTCGCAGCGCGACGGGGCGATGGTTACCGTTCAGTTCGACGTTGGCGAAGAGATGGGACCGACGCTGGTCAAGCTCAACGCTAAAATCCAGTC
>CALCGO010000553.1 GCA_937901055.1 uncultured Rhodobacterales bacterium | reverse complement strand
GCTGGTTGCCGGGTTGCTTTTCTCTACGCTTTTGACGTTGGTCATGGTGCCGGTGATGGTCACCGCACCCACGGTGATCGGTGGAACGGTCAAATCTTTTTGGCGCCGCATAGGTAACCGTTTGGGCCGCAAAACTGCTGATCTGGAAGGGTGACAGTGTCTGCGTACGTTGCGCCGGCATCTTGCCAAGTGCGTCCATAAGTAGGGCGCCGGCCAATTTGTGTTATAGCAACTAGGCGGTTTGTTGATACCGCCAGGTTGCTAATGGTTCTGATGCAAACGATTCAGACTTGAGAAAGCGCGTTGTTGATATCAGCGTTCAAGTCTTCGACTTCCTCCAGCCCTACAGCAATTCGCAGAAGGTCATCATCTATACCAAATGTTGCACGTTCTTCGGGCGTGTAGATCGAATGCGTCATGGACGCCGGGTGCTGTACCAGCGTTTCGGCATCACCAAGGCTGACCGCGCATTTGATCATTTCTAGCGCATTAATGAACCGGTGTCCCGCCTCGGCTCCGCCATCAAAGCGAACCGCGATGATGGCGCCACCCTGATCCCCCATCTGCTTCTTCGCCAGCGCCTTTTGCGGGTAATCCGGTAGCGTTGGATAAATCACCGATGTCGTTTTTTCAGACTTGGCCAAATTTTCCGCCACAAGCTGAGCTGATTGACTGTGGGCGTCGACACGGAGTTTTAGTGTCTTCAGCCCTCGGAGGATCTGAAAGGCATTGAAGGGCGAGATCGTGGCACCGGTCAAGACACGAAGCCCACGTCCCCTGATCGGGTTTACAAGTTCGCTCGATCCGCAGACTATCCCGCCCAGCAAGTCGCCGTGGCCACCAAGAAACTTGGTCGCGGAATGCACAACCAGATCAGCACCTAACTCTAGGGGGCGTTGAATGATAGGTGTGGCGAAAGTATTGTCGACAACAACCATCGCACCCACTTTGCGCGCCATGTGCGAGATCGCTTCGATATCAATCATGCGCATATTCGGGTTCGAAGGGGTCTCGAAAAAGACCATACGTGGTTCCGACTTCATAGCGTCTTCGACGGCATTCAGGTCGGTCATATCTACAAATTTCGTCGTTACGCCAAATTCGGTAATCTCGCGAGCGAAAAAGGCGAACGTGCATCCGTAAATAACCTGATCGACAAGGATTGTATCGCCCGCTTTTGCATGAGTGAATATCGTCGTGGTAATCGCCGCAATACCGGAGGCTGACGCCAATCCTGCTTCTGCATTTTCGAGGCTCGCCATGCGAATCTCAAGCAATTCTTGGGTTGGGTTCTTTGTACGCCCATAGACATATCCCGGCTCCTCGCCGGCAAAAATGCCTGCTCCTTGCTGGGCGGTTTCAAATGCATACGTGGACGTCAGAAACATCGGCATCGTCAATGCGCCGCGAAATTCGGAAGGTTCGTATCCCAGATGAATCGCGCGTGTTGCAGCACCCGGTTTTCGGTTCGTACCGTGTTTAGGCATTCAGTTATCCTTTTTCACTATTTGACATGGGTGCATCCATTCTCGCCTCGCCGGTTAGCAGGCTATTTTGAAGTTTGTCATAAGCGGCGATCTGCGCTTGAAACCGTTGGATCGAAGCTTGGATGTGCGAAGCACAGGCCGCCCCCAGTTTTTCAGCG
>CALCGO010000552.1 GCA_937901055.1 uncultured Rhodobacterales bacterium | reverse complement strand
TGGGCCAGAAAACTCGACGAATTTCTTGCGTTACACACGCGCGATGTTGGAAGACGGTGAAAAGCCGGCGGCAGCCAAATTGTTGCTGCGTGCAGGAATATACTGGCCAGGTGAGGCGGATGTCTCGCTTGAGGATCTGCGCGAAAACCATTGGGTTCCAGGGCAGCCCGTGGTGGCGTTGGTGTTCTATCGCGCGTTAGTTCAAGGGGCTGGCTTGCACCCAGTAAATCGTCTTGTGCGGCAGTTGCTGCGACAAGGATTGAACCCGTTGCCGGTATTTGTGGCCTCGCTGAAAGATGCAGTTTCGGCGGCGACGATTGCGCAATTGTTCGCGCAAGCCGCACCCGCAGTCGTTCTTAACGGCACAAGTTTCGCAGTATCTTCACCGCAAAGCGGCGCAGAGGGGCATCAGCCAACGCCGCTTGATGCAACCGGTGCACCGGTGTTCCAAATCGTCTTCGCTGGCGGAACCGAGGCCGCGTGGGAAGAAAGCCTAAGCGGGTTTTCCGCCCGTGATATTGCGATGAACGTCAGCTTGCCTGAGATCGACGGTCGTATCCTGACCCGTGCGGTCAGTTTCAAAGGCGAGGCGTATTTTGATGACACGACGGAGTGTTTGATCTCCAGCTACCGTGCCCACGGCGGCCGGATTGCGTTCGTGGCAGAACTGGCGGCAAACTGGGCGAAGCTTGGCGTGACGAAGGATGCGGACCGCAAAGTCGCGCTGGTGTTGGCGAACTATCCAAACAAAGACGGGCGCCTTGCAAACGGCGTTGGGCTGGACACACCAGCCGCAACGGTGGATGTTCTTCAGGCGCTCAAAACTGCCGGTTACACAACACTAAATCTGCCAAACAACAGCGCCGATCTGATGGAACGGATCATGGCGGGGCCAACGAACTGGCTGACCGACAGAGCCTTCAAAGAAGGTGGCGAACGCCTAAGCATGGCCGATTACCAGATCAGCTACGGCCAACTACCAGCCGACACACGCCGCCGGATTGAAGAGCGTTGGGGCAAACCTGAATCCGATCCGTTTTTCACAGAGGGTGCGGTAGATTGCGGGTATTTTACCCTGTCGATCCTGCATTTCGGCAATGTCGTTGTCGGCGTTCAACCGGCCCGTGGGTATAACATTGACCCCAAAGAAACCTACCACTCGCCGGACCTTGTACCACCGCACAATTACTTGGCGTTTTATTTCTGGATGCGTCACCAATTCCGCACGAACGCGATTGTCCATATGGGCAAGCACGGCAATATGGAATGGCTACCTGGTAAAGCGTTGGCTTTATCAGACGAATGTTTCCCCGAAGTTGTGTTCGGGCCGACGCCGCATTTCTATCCGTTTATCGTGAACGATCCTGGCGAGGGGACACAAGCCAAACGCCGCGCACAAGCGGTGATCATTGACCACCTGACACCGCCGCTAACACGGGCTGAAACCTACGGGCCGTTGAAAGATCTGGAGGCATTGGTTGACGAATATTATGAAGCAGCCGGTGTCGACCCGCGCCGTCTTGAATTTTTGCGCAAAGAGATATTGTCGCTAAGTCAAGCAACACGCATTGACGAAGATGCAGGTATCGATTGGGACAGTGACGAACAAAGCCAACTTTCCAGTCTGGATAATTACCTGTGTGACCTGAAAGAAAGCCAGATAAGAGACGGATTGCATATTTTTGGCACTTCGCCTATCGGGCGTCTGGAACGTGATCTAGTTGCAGCTTTGGTGCGTGTACCGCGTGGCCAAGGAAAAGGCGGCGACGCCTCGATCATCCGTGCCTTGGCTGCGGATATGGAGATGGGGTTTGACCCGCTCGACTGCGCGATGGGGGATGCCTACGAAGGGCCGCGGCACAAAGCCTTGAAAGCAGCCTCGGCTGACAGCTGGCGCAGTTTGGGTGATTCCGTTGAGCGGCTGGAATGGATGGTAGAACGTTTGATCGAAGGGTTGGAACCAGACCCAATGTGGAAACGCACCCTTGCCGTGGTCGAAGAAATCCATGCGCGTGTTGTGCCGATTGTCAGGGCATGCGGTGATGCGGAAATGGGCGCGCTCCTTGCTGGTCTATCGGGTCGCTTTGTTGCACCTGGTCCGTCCGGCGCACCGACACGTGGACGATTGGATACTCTGCCAACGGGACGGAATTTCTATTCGGTAGACAGCCGCACCTTGCCAACCCCTGCGGCGTGGCAATTGGGATGGAAATCAGCCTATGCGTTGATTGAAAGACATTTGCAGGATGAAGGCGATTGGCCGCGCAATATGGTGCTTACCGCGTGGGGCACCTCAAATATGCGTACCGGCGGCGATGATATCGCACAGATGCTGGCGTTGATGGGCGTAAAGCCGCAATGGGATAACGCCAGCCGCCGCGTCACCGGATTCGAGATCATTCCGTTAAGCGTGCTGGATCGCCCGCGTGTGGATGTGACCTTGCGGATTTCCGGTTTCTTCCGCGATGCATTCCCCGCACAGATCGATCTGATGGACAGCGCTGTTCGGGCAGTAATGGCACTGGACGAACCAGAAGACATGAACCCGCTTGCCGCGCGCTACAAAGCTGAAGTTGACGATCTAGGCGAGGCCGCAGGCTTCCGAATTTTCGGCTCCAAACCTGGTGCATATGGCGCCGGACTGCAGGCTTTGATCGATGAACGTATCTGGAATGATACCGCCGATCTGGCCGACGCATACCTGACGTGGGGCGGCTACGCCTACGGCAGCGGTGTTGAGGGGCAGGGCGCACGCGAACAACTCGAAACGCGTCTAAGCACGGTTGAGGCCGTTGTCCAAAATCAGGATAACCGCGAGCACGACGTTTTGGACAGCGACGACTATTACCAGTTCGAGGGTGGCGTTTCGGCGGCAATTCAACACCTGCAAGGTCACGCACCGAAGGTCTATCACAACGACCATTCCCGAC
>CALCGO010000551.1 GCA_937901055.1 uncultured Rhodobacterales bacterium | reverse complement strand
AGAGAAAACAGGCTTGACAGTGCCTAGCAGCCGGTTCATGAATAGCCCGACGGACTGCTAGTGTACATCGAGTAGCCAAAGGAGGTTGCCCTCCCTCAGCTCTCACACCACCGGGCATACGGATCACGTACCACGGCGGTTCCCTATGTTATTATGATTCGCGAACTCAGCAATCTATCGAGCAGGCTGAACAATCCGAGCTTATCGAAGTAACGCTTTCGAAACGCGTCGTTCATGTGGGAAGACCCACTGTTCCACCATGCACTTCGGCCATTGAAGGCATTGGCTCTGGCACGCGCTTCGTCCAATCCCTGCCGACATAGTTGTTTGTAGCGTGTTCGGCCTCGTTTCCACTGACGCCATAGAATACACCGCAATCGTCTACGTAGCCACCCGTCCAGTTCTTCGGCATAACCCTTCGTCTCGGCAAGCTTGAAATAGTTCAACCAGCCTCGAAGCACCGGGTTCAGATTCTCCTGCGTAAAACGGTACAGGTTCCTCCCGCGTCCTTGCCGGAAGAGATCCTTAAGGTTCAAACGAAACGTCTTCAAGGTTTCTTTCGGTATCCGGATGCGCGGGCGACGGTGATTAGTGAAACTGAATCCCAGAAACCTGCGCTTCCAAGGGCGGTCAACCGCACTTTTGGCTTGATTGACCTTCAGTTTCAGTTTGCTTTCGACAAATTTTGTCAAGGATTGCAGAACCCTCTCTCCGGCACGGCGACTGCTGACGTAGATATTGCAGTCATCCGCATAACGGCAGTAGCTGTGCCCCCGCCGTTCCAGTTCTTTGTCAAGATCATCCAGCAGGATATTGGACAACAGCGGTGAGAGCGGACCGCCCTGCGGAGTGCCTTTGGTTGTCGGCACGATCTGGTTCCCGCATTGCACGCCAGCCTTCAGAAACGCATTGAGAAGGCGTTTCAGCCGTTTATCCTTGATCTTTCGGCCGAGGCGCGACATCAGAATGGCATGATCCACCTCGTCAAAGAACTGTTTCAGATCCATATCCACCACCCAGCGCTTACCCGATTGTTGGTAGTCGCGGGCCGCTAATACAGCACCATGGGCGCTGCGGGCGGGACGAAAACCATAACTGCTCTCGGAAAACTCGGGGTCGAATACTGGGATCAGAATCTGTGAAATTGCCTGCTGAACCAGTCGATCCGTCACAGTCGGAATGCCAAGCTTGCGCATTCCACCGCTCTCTTTAGGTATTTCTACCCGCAGCACCGGTCGGGGTCGATAGGTCCCATCGAGCAATCTCTGCCGTAGTTCGGGCCAGTTGTGTCTGAGAAATTCGGCGGTCTCTTCAATGTTGCGGCCATCAATTCCGGCCGCACCGCCGTTGCGTTTGACCTGTCTCCAGGCCCGTTGCATATTCTCCGACTCGATCACCTGTTCGAGCAATGGCTGTGTTGACGGGTCGGCGCTTACTCCCACACATGGACTGGACACGACACCGATGGCGTACTCTCGCGGATACTGTCCGCTACCCTCTGCCCCGGCGCAGTCGTAACTGCTTTCTGTCATATATCCAGTTCGCACTAAGGGAGGTCCCTTCCACAACACAAGGTTCGGCCCTTCGCCCGTGATCGAAACGGACTACTATGGCCTCGGCTGACTTCTCATGCCGCTTCCCGTCGCCTCACGACGACGATAGCTCGTGGCACGACATGAGATCTCCCCGGGTAATGCGCACTTGCCTTCACACTTATGCCTGCCGCATATACGACTATGCCTTCCGTGCAAGTATTGGACTTTAGAGATATTGGCCTCCTCATCCGGCACAGCCGCCTCGTATGCGATTCCTGTTCGTCAGGCCAGTGCTTTGCCTTCAGCTTCCTCCCCACCTCACCTCGCGATGACGCAGTTGCCGTTCAGCTAGGACTTCCCCCTGCCGGGTGTCCAAGGGACTTTCACCCTCAAGCAAGTGCGCCCTGCCGGGCACACCAAAAAAAAGCCCATTGATTCTAACGAATCAATGGGCTTTTCAAATAATTTCGGCAGCGACCTACTTTCCCACACAGTCTCCCATGCAGTATCATCGGCGCGGTAGGACTTAACTTCTGTGTTCGGGATGAGAACAGGTGTGACCCCTACGCTATAGCCACCGAAAACCTTAAAACTGGTTTACGATTGCATTGACTGATCAATGGCAAAATCTGAAAAACTTGATAAAAAGACTATATGGTCAAGCCTCACGGTCAATTAGTACCGGTAAGCTGAACACATTACTGTGCTTACACATCCGGCCTATCAACGTTGTAGTCTCCAACGGACCTTCAGGGGGGCAAACCCCCAGGGAGATCTCGTCTTGAGGTGGGCTTCCCGCTTAGATGCTTTCAGCGGTTATCCTTTCCGAACATAGCTACCCTGCGATGCCTCTGGCGAGACAACAGGAACACCAGTGGTTCGTCCATTCCGGTCCTCTCGTACTAGGAACAGATCCTCTCAAATCTCCTACGCCCACGGCAGATAGGGACCAAACTGTCTCACGACGTTTTAAACCCAGCTCGCGTACCACTTTAATTGGCGAACAGCCAAACCCTTGGGACCTGCTTCAGCCCCAGGATGTGATGAGCCGACATCGAGGTGCCAAACCTCCCCGTCGATGTGAACTCTTGGGGGAGATAAGCCTGTTATCCCCGGAGTACCTTTTATCCGTTGAGCGACGACCCTTCCATACAGAATCGCCGGATCACTAAGACCTGCTTTCGCACCTGCTCGACTTGTATGTCTTGCAGTC
>CALCGO010000550.1 GCA_937901055.1 uncultured Rhodobacterales bacterium | reverse complement strand
GCTATGCGAGGCCTGATGACTGCCCCTCTCTTTATTTTAATGGCTTGTATCGCCCTTATTGGCGCAAACGGGTTACTTTTGTCGCCGATACTAACGGATATCGCCGCAGAGCTGGACACCAGCGTCACATCGGTTGGTCGCGCGATAGCTGCCTATAGCGCTGGAACGGCGGTTACGGCCCTTTGGCTTGGCCGATCAATGGATGGATTCGGGCTGGCGCGTGCCTTGTTACTGGCAATGGCGCTGGTGGGGTTGGCGCAAATCGGCTCTGCATTTTCTACCGGCTGGGTGGCGCTGTCAGCATTTCAGGGATTGGCTGGGGCAGGTGCGGGTATCGCGCTGCCGGCAATTTACGGGATCACGGCCCAGATTTCGCCCAACGGTCAGGAATCGCGCTACATGTCCCGCGTCATATTCGGATGGTCGGTCGCAATGGTCGCGGCTGTGCCGCTCGGCGCCTTCCTGTCAGATATTCTCGGCTGGCGGCAAATGCTGATGTTGGTCGGTGGGTCCGCCTTCATCCTTATTCTCTTCGCAATGAAGCTCCTGCCGCCGTCAGAATCTGCCGTGGCGCGTGTGCGTATGGGCCGGTTCGTTCCGTTAACGCTGCCCGGTGGCGCGGTCCAGTTCGCCATATGTCTGTTCTTCATGATGGGGTTTTACGGAACCTACGCCTATCTCGGTGCCCACACCCGCACCAACCTAGGGGTCACCGCCACAGCCGCGGGCCTAAGCGCCTTATTTTACGGCGTCGGTTTTGGCATCGCGATGACAGTAGCCGGCGTGATCGACAAATACGGCAGAAATGTCGTTCTACCCGCAGGGTTAGCCATAGCCGCGATTTTTCTGGCGTCCGTGTCGGTCTCTCCAAATTTCGCAGCGTTCCTTGCGACGATCCTCTTATGGGGCTTCATCAACCACTTCATTCTAAATATGATTGTTGTCGGACTAAATTCCCTTGCGCCCAACAACCGTGGCGCTGTGATGGGACTGTATAGCGCGGTTACCTACTCGGGCGCCTCCATCGGGGTTCTGCTGATGGGATATATGTATGAAGGTTTCGGATTTGTGGCTGTCGCCCTAACCGCAGCCGCTTTGAATTTTGCAGCAATGCTTATGGCATTGCGACGGACATAAGAACAGGAGACCAAACATGCGTGCAATGCGACTTCACGAGCTGGGCCAACCAATGACCCTCGACGCCATAGACCTGCCCGAACCCAAAGCTGGCGAGGTGCGCGTCAAAGTTCACACCTGTGGCATCAACTTTGGCGACACGCTGATCGTGCAAGGCAAATATCAGGAAAAGTTCGATTTACCGTTTTCCCCGGGTATGGAAATCTGCGCCACCGTCGATGCGCTCGGCGAAGGCGTGACAACGCCCGCCGTCGGACAACGCGTCGCCTCCTACAGCGGTGTTGGCGGTCTGGGCGAATACAGCTGCATTCCCGCCGAAACCTGTGTGCCTGTGCCAGACAACATGACAGACGTTGACGCGGCCGCATTCTTGGTGGCTTACGGAACCAGCCATGTCGGACTGGATTACAAAGCACACTTGCAAGCGGGCGAAACCTTGCTCGTTCTAGGTGCTTCCGGCGGTATCGGCCTTACGGCGGTCGAGCTCGGCAAGTTGATGGGGGCCACAGTCATCGCCTGCGCGCGCGGCGCTGACAAACTGGCCATCGCAAAACAAGCAGGGGCGGATCACCTGATTGACAGCTCCACCCAAGATATCCGTGAAATTGTAAAATCCTTGGGCGGGGCTGATGTCGTCTATGACCCGATCGGCGGTGACCAGTTCAAGGCTGCAATGCGTGCCTGCAACCCCGAGGCCCGCATCATCCCGCTCGGTTTTGCCAGCGGCGCAGTCCCGCAGATCCCCGCCAACATTCTGCTGGTCAAAAACATCACTGTGGTCGGCTTCTACTGGGGTGGCTATGCCAAGTTTAAACCCTCGGTCCTGACCGACAGTTTCACCCAACTATTCACATGGTATTCCGAGGGCCGCCTGAAGCCCCACGTCAGCCACGTCCTGCCGCTCGACAAGGCGAACGAGGCGTTGCAATTGTTAATAGACCGTAAAGCCACGGGCAAAGTCGTGGTGCAGGTCAGCTAAAAGGTTAACGCAAAACGTACATACGCGTTGTGTACGTGTTGTGTACGGGTTGTGCACACGGGTTTTCGCGATTTTGGCCTAAAGGTTAACGCCTATTCCGCCGCCTTCAACATTGTCGACCCGTAAGCTTGTCGAACCAGATTTGCCAACCGTTCTGCCAACGCAACTTGCGGGCCGGTGGCAACATACATGTTGATGTTG
>CALCGO010000549.1 GCA_937901055.1 uncultured Rhodobacterales bacterium | reverse complement strand
TTAACCGTGAAGGTCGCAAACGTCGAGATGGAGGCCACGCCAAGTCGCGGTCAGTTCGAAATTCCAACCCCCACTACGCCCGATAAACTTCCTACCGTCATTCGAAAAGCGTATATCGTCGGCATGGCCGCTATCGGGGTTGAATATTGACTGCCAACTATGTTGAGGTGCGGCATGTCAAAAAACATCCCATCGCTACGCAGCGCCGCACCATTCGCAGTATCATTGATACTCGCCGTAACTGTCATTATTGCCGCCGTTTTCGGCGGATGGGCGATTGCACTGATCCCGTTCTATGGGTTGATCCTCAGTTCAGTATTCGACCGGATGGTCACGGACAATACGGCCAACCTAGATCCGACTACTGACGAAAACATGTTGTACTGGCACACGAAGCTGACCGTAATCTGGTTTCCAATCCAAGTGTTCTTCATTGTTTTCGCCTTGTTCGCCGCGACACGGTTTGATCACATGTCGACCGCACAAAGTGTGTCCTTGTTTGCAGCAATCGGCATCGCAACTGGTGGAATTGGCATTGTTTACGCCCACGAATTGATCCATCAAAAAAATAAACTAGAGCGTGATCTGGGCGACGCATTGCTGGCGATGGTCCTTTACGGACACTTTCGCACCAAGCATATCCTGATCCATCACCGCCATGTCGGCACCCCCGCCGACCCGGTGAGTGCACGATATAATGAGGGGTTTCACCGCTTCTTCTTTCGTCTCATCCCCGAAGGTCTGATAGCCTCCTGGAAGGTCGAAACGGCGCGGTTGGCGACCAGGAACCTTCCCATCCACGACAAGTCCAACCCGTTCTGGCGCTACGCACTTTGGCCTCTGGCGTTTTTGGCGATGGCCGCTGTGATCGGTGGCTGGTTCGGTATCGGGCTCTACCTGATGCAAGCGCTGATCGCCGTGATGTTTCTAGAGCTCACAAACTATGTCGAGCATTATGGATTGGTTCGTAAACACCTTGGAGAGGGGAAATACGAACATGTCCGTCCGCATCATTCATGGAATTCGTCGCGCCGATTTACCAACTATCTGTTAATAAACTTGCAACGCCATTCGGATCATCACTACAAACCCGACCGCCGTTTTCCGCTGCTACAAACCTACTCCGAAACCGAGGCCCCGCAGCTACCCTATGGTTATCCGATCATGGCAGCGATGGCGTTGATTCCACCGCTTTGGCGTCGCGTAATGAACCCGCGCGTTCGGAAGTGGCGGGCGATGTATTACCCTGAAATCACCGATTGGAAGCCTTACAACAAAGCGACGAACCCAACCCGTTAGCTTGTCGTCGCGGCAATTGTTTTACCATATGCGCCGTAGGTATGCGTTTCCACATCCGCGTCGGGTCGACTCATGGAATGTACGTCTGCATTTCCGGTATAATCAAAGTTTACGCCCGCGCCTTCGATAATCCGGTTCATCATGTTGAACAAGGCGCAAACCTGAATGGCTTCGTATAACGCCTCTTCGGACCAGCCCGCATCGAATACCGCTTGTGCGTCAGCTTTGACGATTTTGCTTGGTAAGAAATTCATTTTCTTAACGTACTGAAGAATGGGTTTGAGTTTATCCAGCCCCTTAACACTGTCGAGGTCCGCGACCATCGCTTCGATCATTGCCTCGTCGATCCCGAAGGCTTCGGCATAGATTTTATGCGCGCCGTAACAAAAGGTACAAGCGTTCAAGCTGGAGGTGTAGGTGGCAATTAACTCGCGTTCCGCTTTGGTTAGTTCGCCGTCACTACGCAAAATCGCGTCGTGGTAGTCCATAAGCGGTGGAATACCGCGGGGAAACTTTTTGAATAAATCGGATAAATGGCTGGTTTCCGGCAGGCTTGGCAAGAATGGCATGGAAAATCCCTAAAGTTTTCCCCGACTATACCCTACCCGCGATCGCGCAGCAAACGGGACTGTTGGCGTTTCCAATCTTGCTTTTTCTCTGTCGCGCGCTTGTCTTGCTTCTGCTTACCTTTGGCGATGCCCAGCAACAGTTTTGCGCGGCCCTTGTCGTTGAAATAGATTTTCAGCGGCACAAGGGTCATACCCTGACGGCCAACTTCTGCCCACAACTTTGACAATTCTTTTTTGCTGGCCAACAGCTTGCGTCTGCGGCGTTCTTCATGCTGAAATGTCTTGGCTTGATCGTATTTCGGGATATGGCTGTTGACCAACCACAACTCGCCGTCTTCGATGGCGGCGTAACTCTCGGCGATATTCACACCGCCCTGCCGCATCGATTTAACCTCGGAGCCTTCAAGCATCATCCCACATTCGAGCGTATCCTCGACCGCATAATTGTACCGCGCCTTCCGGTTCTCGGCGACGGTCTTGTTATTGGGGTCAGCTTTCTTGCGCGGTGCCATCAGTCAGTAATCCGTTTGCCATTCAGGCGGGTCATTTCTTCGTCGCTCGGGGCTTCCCATAGCGACTCGATAAAGTCGAACATGTCACGAGTGACTTCGAACTGAAAGGTCTCCGCTTGTTCGGCGTTGCGTTTTTGCACACGGCCCCAACGAATATCTGTCGCCACATCTCGGAAATGAAGTTGGACAGAAAAACCCTGTTCTTCAGCCCAGTTCACAAAAGTATCCCGCTCAACCTTATTCGTCAGGCCGCAATCAAATATCACTGGTACGTTCAAAACAACCAACTGGTCGGCGACACTTCGCATCTGGGCGCAGTTACGTTGAACGCGCTCGTAGAACCACTCGAACAACATCTGGTCCGGTTTGTCTTCGTTGTGTAAACGTTGCATCCATTCGTCGATTGAAAAGCGCACTCCGCCAATGGACTGCGCAAGCTCTTCCGAATAGGTAGATTTTCCCGCACCTGTCGCCCCGCAAACGAGATGTATGTCAGCAAGGCGTTCAGACATGACTAATTAATTAGCCCCGCGTGGCGCATTGCGTCTTCGATCTGTGCCTTCGTTTCAGGCAACAATCCGGTTAGCGGCGAGCGCACTTCGTCTGTGCATTTTCCAAGAACTGTCAAACCGTGCTTCGCACCGACAACGCCCGGCTCTACAAAAATCGCGGTGTGAAGTGGCATCAGCTTGTCTTGCAAGGCTAAGGCTTTGGTGAAGTCACCCGCCATTGTCGCCTCTTGAAATTCAGCGCAAAGCTTCGGGGCAACGTTCGCTGTCACCGAAATGCAGCCATGGCCACCTTGCGCGTTATATCCCAGAGCGGATGCATCTTCACCCGAAAGCTGGATGAAATCGTTGCCGCAAGTAATGCGTTGATCCGAAACCCGCACGATATCGCCCGTCGCATCTTTCACGCCAACAATGCGCGGAAGTTTGGCCAATTCGCCCATCGTTTCAGGTGTCATATCCACAACCGAGCGGCCGGGGATATTGTAGATGATGATCGGAATATCGCTCGCGTCATGCACCTCGGTGAAATGCCGGATCAAGCCGCGCTGTGTTGGCTTGTTGTAATATGGCGTAACTACCAATGCACCATCCGCGCCGACTTTTTCAGCGAACTGAACGAAGCGGATCGCCTCAACCGTGTTATTGGAACCTGCGCCCGCAATCACCGGTATGCGACCAGCGACGGTTTGCACGACGACTTCGATCACCCGCTCATGCTCAACATGGCTCAGCGTGGGCGATTCACCAGTTGTGCCAACCGGCACCAAACCGTGGCTACCCTCGGCGATATGCCACTCGACAAGCGCCTTCAATGCGTCTTCGTCCACCTTGCCGTTTTTGAACGGGGTGATAAGCGCTGGCATGGAACCTTTGAACATGGGGGCCTCCGAGGGTTAGATATATCTAGTCGCAGCACTAACGGCGAATTGATGCCACCGCAAGCAAGCGATACGAGACATATAGGCGAAAATCATGTTATACGAACAAAAATATTAAAAAATACATTGAGGCATCATGAGGTTTTCCAATTTACGCGTCGGTTTATCCGTGGCGCTGGCGGTTTTTGTCGGCAGCATTTGTGCGGCTATGGGGCAGACCCCTTCGCAAAACGGCGCGTCATTGGCGAGTGCATTATCCGCCGCCGAGGCTGGTAACTGGGATAAAGCAGCAACTCTTGCGCGGCAAAATCAAGACCCTATTGCGGTGGAAATCATTGAGTGGAACCGCCTTCGTGCCGGCAATGGTCGTTTCGATGAGTATGAGGCATTCCTTAATGCAAACGCTGACTGGCCCGGACTGCCATTATTGCAAAAGGTATCAGAGCAACACATTCCCGAAGGCTTAAACTCGCAACGTGTGGTTAACTATTTCGGGTCGCAAAACCCACAAACAGGCTGGGGGGCATTACGTCTGGCACAAGCCTATCAGGCATTGGGAAATCCTGCAGAGGCAGGCGCGGAAGCTGTTTATGCATGGCGTGAATTTTCCCTGACCCAATCAGAACAAGACGCCCTTTGGAAAGCGTTTTCTATTACTTTGAAACCCCATAACGCTGATCGCTTAGATCTGTTGTTATGGAACCGCAAAGTGACCGAAGCTGGGCGGATGCTGTCGCTCGTTTCGCCTTCGCAACGTGCGTTGGCGGATGTTCGCATCGCTTTGCAACGCGACAAAAACGGCGTGGATTCGATGATTTCGGCCCTGCCAAACGCCGTGGCGCGTGACGCCGGGCTGGCCTATGACCGCTTCCGGTGGCGCGTGAGCAAAGACTATTGGGATAGCGCCCATGATATGCTTGTGGAGCGTTCCGGATCTCACGACAGTTTGGGGCGCCCTGAATTTTGGTCCGACAAGCGGCGAACCTATGCCCGTCGCGCCATGCGTGCAGGCGACAACCGCACCGCCTATTATCTGGCCAGCCAACACTTCCTGACGCCGGACCAAAAGGGGTATTCCGATCTGGAATGGTTGTCTGGATTTTTGGCCTTACGCAAGCTTAATGACCCCGCGCGCGCCGTTCAGCATTTCCGAAACTTTCGGGCTTCGATCGCCTCGCCGATAAGCATCGGTCGCGCTGGTTATTGGTTGGGCCGCAGTTACGAGGCCATGGGGGATACGACTAACGCCAAGACTTCTTACGCGTTAGCAGCCACCTATCAGACCAGCTTTTACGGCCAGTTAGCGGCAGAACGCGCCGGATTGCGACCAGATCAAAACATCGCGGGGGCGGAACTTCCGGTCGATTGGACGAAACAAAGTTTCTTGCGAAGTGACTCCGTTCGTGCAGGGTTCTTGTTCCATTTCGCAGATAAGGATTTGTTGACGCGACGGTTTCTAAGCCACGCATCCGAAAGCCTAACATTGAAAGAACGGTCCGCCTTGGGGCAGTTGGCGATGGATTTGGGTCACCCCAACACAGCTTTGAAGATTGCCAAAGCGGCGGCAACAACTGGCGGTGTTATCCCGCGCGCATATTACCCGATCACCGAGCTTGCCGATTTCGAAAGCCCCGTGCCGGCCGAACTGGCGTTAGCCATCGCACGGCAAGAGAGCGAGTTTAACCCTGCCGCGCAAAGCCATGTTGGCGCACTGGGTTTGATGCAGGTAATGCCCGCCACCGCCAAAACCGTGGCAAGAGGGCTGGGCATTACCTATTCCACCAAAAGCCTTGGCAGCGACTGGGAATACAACGCGCGCATCGGAACGGCCTATCTGGCAGATATGTTGGAACGCTACGACGGGTCCGCCTTGCTGGCCGCTGCCGCCTATAACGCTGGACCGCATCGTGCAGATCGTTGGATAAGGGATTATGGTGACCCGCGTTCCGCCAACGTCGACGCCGTTGACTGGATCGAGACGATCCCATTTCGTGAAACCCGCAACTATGTGATGCGCGTCAACGAGGCAATATTCGTTTATCGCGCCCGTCTTTCCGGTGTGGCTCCGGCGTTTACTTTGGAAGGCGAGATAAACGGACGCTAGGTAAATCTGAAAAGGAACTTTTCTTTCCGGCCACCGTCTGTAATGTCACGCGTATGAAACATTCTGATACGCCCAAAGGGCCACTTCACGGGGTCCGCGTTCTTGACCTTACCCGCATTCTCGCAGGCCCTAGCAGCACACAGCTTCTTGGGGACTACGGCGCCGACATCGTTAAGGTGGAGCGCCCCGGAAAGGGCGACGACACCCGCGCATGGGGCCCGCCCTATGTGCGCGACGCCGATGGTAATGACACCACCGAGAGCGCGTACTACATGGCAGCAAACCGTAACAAACGATCCATCGCGCTGGATATGTCCAACCCCGAGGGTGCTGATACCATTCGTCAATTGGCCGCCAAATGCGATATTGTGGTGGAGAACTTCAAGACTGGTGGCTTGAAGAAATACGGGTTGGATTTTGACAGCCTCAAGGCGATTAACCCGTCGGTAATCTATTGCTCTATCACCGGATTTGGGCAAACGGGGCCAAACGCAGGGTTGGCAGGATATGATTTGATGGCGCAAGGTTACGGCGGCATCATGAGCCTGACAGGCGAGCCCGACGGGGTTCCGATGAAGGTTGGCGTCGGTATTACGGACGTGATGTGCGGAATGTACGCCGCCACCGCGATTCTTGCGGCTCTGCGGCACCGCGACCAAACCGGACAAGGCCAACAGATCGACATCGGCCTTGTTGATACACAGGTCGCGTGGCTGATAAACGAGGGTATGAATTATCTGGCTTCAGGCGAGGTCCCAAAGCGGCGCGGAAACCAGCATCCCAACATTGTGCCTTATCAAGTGTTTGAGGTCAGCGATGGCCACCTGATCCTTGCCGTTGGCAACGACAACCAGTTCGCAAAGTTTGCTGCCGCAATCGGGCATCCGGAACTGGCCGAGGATCCAAGGTATATTGTTAACATCGACCGTATCACCAATCGCGAAACGCTGATCGAAACTTTGATCCCGATAATTCAGAAAATCGACAAAGCGACCCTGCTTTCGACAATGAATGCCGCAGGTGTGACCTGTGGCCCGATCAATACACTCGACGAGGTGTTCGCAAGTGATCAGGTTGCGGCACGCGACATGAAAATCTCGATGCCGCATCCGTTGTCGGGTTCCGGCACGGTTGATCTTATCGGTAATCCGGTTAAGTTTTCGGAAACACCCGTGACTTACCGCAACGCTCCGCCGGTTTGCGGGGCGGATACCGACGAAATCCTGAACGATTGGTTAAAGGAAGTTTAATGACAAACCTCCCAGATACAATGCGCGCACTTATCCAGCTAGAAGACGGCTATTCCGGCAAGCCCGAAGGTCCGGTGATTTCTGACGCGTCGTTGTATCTGGCGGAATCACAAATTCCCGTTCCGACACCTGCCGATGGTCAGGTATTGATCAAGCTACGCGTGGCCTCGGTCAACCCGTCGGATTTACACTTCATTAAGGGAGAGTATGGCCAGCCGCGTCGCAAGGGCGCACCCGCAGGCTTTGAAGGTTGCGGTGACGTCGTTGCAACCGGTAAAGGCGCGGAAGGACTGGTAGGAACGCGCGTTGCGTTTGCGGTATCACCCAGCGGTTCAGGGGCATGGGCAGAATATGCGTTGACGGATGCCGTGGCCTGTATCCCGCTTCGGCCAGATGTCTCGGATGTTGATGGCTCGGCACAAATCGTTAACCCGCTGACAGCGATGGCTATGGTGGACATTGCGGCAAAAGACGGCGATGCCTTTGTGATTTCCGCCGCGACCAGCCAGTTGGGCAAACTGATGATCAGCCTTGCCAAAGACATGAACCTGAAGGTCATCGCACTGGTGCGCCGCGAAAAGGCGGTCGCGGCGCTAAAAAATCTCGGTGCGACCGAGGTGCTGGTGACAACAGCCCGCGATTTCGCTGACCAATTCGCCGCCGCCAGCCGCGCTTTGAAGCCTCGAGTGTTTCTAGACGCCGTGTCCGACCAAATCTGTGAAACAGTTTTCACCTTGATGCCGAACAACGCACGTTGGATCAGCTACGGCAAGCTGGGGGCCGAAGCACCGCGCCTTACGCAAATGGGTCAATTAATATTCATGGGCAAACGGATAGAGGGGTTCTGGTTGACCAGCTGGATGCGTACGACCCCACCCAAAGACCAAGCCCGCATAGTCGGCGAAGTTCAAGCCCGTTTTGCAGACGGCCGCTGGCACACCGATGTCGCTGTTACCTTGGGTTTGGCTGAGGTGGTCGAAGGATTAGCCGCCGCCACCAAAATCACGGATGGAAAAGTCGTTATCAAGCCTTAAAGGAAGCCATGTTCTTCAAGCCTGCGATCCTGTGCATAGCCCTTGCCGCGCCATCAATCGCGCAAGCCGAATATTGGCTGTTCCCGATGGTATACGAGGTGGTCGGTATTGCCGACGGCGATGCGCTCAATGTTCGTGCGGAACCAAACGCGGGCGCTTATGACCTTGGTGATCTGCTGCAAGGACAACAAAGGGAAGTAACCGCATTTGACGAAACCGGACACTGGGCACGAGTGCTGTGGCACGGCGAAGATGGCTGGGTCGCAAGGCAGTTCTTGCAAAAAATCGACCAGTACGGCGACGACTTCAGCGGTATGCCGGTGAACCTGTCCTGTTCAGGAACCGAACCGTTTTGGCACGTCGAAATCACCCCTAACGCCAAGATAAGCTTTACCGAAATGGGCGGTGAGACCGCGTGGATGCCAATCGAAACTTCGACCATGTCGCGTAACATGTATCGTTCCAACTACGCTTTTGAAACGCAACGTTTCACCGGTCTCATCCGTCGCGCCGAATGCAGTGACGGCATGTCAGACATGACCTACGGCTGGGCGCTCGATCTGTTGGACAACAGCGAAGACGATCTTTGGTCGGGATGTTGTTCGACGATTTTGCCAGTGGTAGACGGGTATTGAACACAACTTGACTGGCAAACTGTGTTTTATCTGCTTTCGTGCTTTTCTACCGAGTACACGGGCGCCAACGTGGCCTCGGTAGGACTATCACAGCCCCAGAAGCGCGGGCAGCTTCGTCATGTCGTCAAACAACATTGCACCCTCCAGCGTTAACTTTTGTCCGTCGCCGTGCGGCGCGTACCCGTAACATTTCATGCCCGCACGTTTGGCCGCCAAAACACCTGTCAGGCTGTCTTCGATCACTACGCACTCCTCCGGTGAAGCCCCGAACGCCGCGGCCGCAGCAAGAAACAGATCCGGCGCGGGTTTGGCTGTCCCCATCGCGTGTGCCGAAAACATAACGTCCCTGAAACGCTCCAACATCCCGGTGCGTCCAAGGGTGATTTCCATTTTGGCCACCCTGCCGTTTGAGGCCACACAATGCGGGATATCTGCGCGATCAAGCGCATCAAGCGCGTCCATAATTCCCGCTATCGGCTCCGTGTGTTCACCAAGTACCTTATAGGCTCTCGCGTAAAAATCCTCGACCCACGTTTCGGGCAAAATCGCGCCAAGCTTTTCAGCCTTCTCCTTAACGCTGGACATCGTTCCGCCAACAAATAGCCCCATGCATTCTTCAAGTGTCATGCTCAGATTGTGCTTACGCAAATCCGCGACAAGCACCTGATTGAACAGGGTTTCAGTGTCCACTAGCACACCGTCACAGTCGAAAATCACGAGCTTCAAATTCATTCTATCATCCAATCATAAATACATCATAGCGCGTCGATTTCCCCGTGATCTGATGCGACGGGGCGCGGATACCCTCCATCGGGTCAGCCTTTTGTGGCCATTTCAACACCACCCGTTTGCCAGCGCAATCCAAGGCGACGCGCATCAAATCTGTCGAATCTTGATCCGTCCCGACGATCTCCCGTATCAAGCGCATTTCTTTCTTCACCAACGCGGAATTCTTGCGTGGTGGATGCATCGGATCAACCAACACTACCTCGGGAGATAACCCGGGTAGCAACGCCTTGGCATCCCCGTGCAACAATGTCATCCGTGCGATAACTTCGGCTATCTCGCCGCCAGCCGCGCGCGCGCGCTCCATCCCTTCAGCCAGCAACCGATGCATTTCGTTCGAGCGTTCAATCAACGTCACCTTCGACCCTAGTGACGCTAGCAAAAACGCATCCCGACCAAGACCGGCGGTCGCATCAACCACACGCGGGGAATTGCCTGACTTCATCCCTATCGCTTTAGGCAGCGCCTGCCCTCGACCACCGCCGAAGTGGAAGCGGTGTGCGACAGCGCCGCCGACAAAATCCACTACCAGACTGTTGGGATCGTTCGTCATCTAGTCTTTCAAAGCCGCCCGAACTTCTCGCTCCAGAACTTCCAGAAATTTTGACCGGTCCGCTTTGCTAAATGGTCGGCCACCGCCTTGGCGAAACGGGTCAGCCTCACGCAAGTCCGCCATCAAATCACGCATCGCCAACTGGTTGCCGATGTTCGCTGACGTGAACGTATCGCCGTTATGTCGAACCGCCCGTCCTCCGGCCTCAAGGCATTTCGCCGCCAGCGGGATATCACCCGTAATGCAAATATCGCCTTTGCCGATCCGGTCCGCGATCCACATATCCGCGACATCCGGCCCATCGGGTACGACCACCGTTTCCACCAGCGGATGCGGATTGGGCCGCAATCCACCGTTCGAAACAACATAAACCATCACTTTATGCCGGTCAGCCACGCGTAAGGTTTCGTCCTTAACCGGGCAGGCGTCAGCGTCTATATAGATGGCAGTCATCAGCAATCACCCTCGGAAACGTCGCATTCCGCCAGAGGCACATACACACGCCCATGGGTCGGCTGTGCAAAAGCATCCCACATGAACACCGCTGAAACAGCAAGCGGCGATGGTGCGCTTAGGACTGTCATCAAAAACAGAATGGCAGAAACTGACACGTTTACGCTTCCTTAAAGATTATGCAGCATATCGGCGTGGTGCGCGATGTGGTCTTCCATAAAGGTCGAAACAAAGAAATACGAATGGTCATACCCCTCCAAAATCCGCAAGCTGGCCGATTGTTTACGTGCGGTGATCGCGGCGGCCAAAGCATCTGTTTTCAACAAATCGTAGAACTCGTCTGCCCCGCCCTGATCAATCATCACATGCCCCGGATAACCCTTCTCGGCCATCAGCAAACTGGCATCATGTTTACCCCACACGTTTTGATCATCACCCAGATATGCCGTTAACTGCTTGCGGCCCCAATCGCTGTTCGTCGGGTTGGTGATTGGCGCGAACGCCGACACGGATTTGTATTGATCCGGCAGCGAAATCGCCATCGTCAATGCCCCGTGTCCGCCCATGGAATGCCCCATAATCCCTTGCGCCTCTTCGTTCAAATCGAAGTTGCGGAAGATCAGTTTCGGCAGTTCGTCGGTGATATAGGTCCACATCTGAAAATGCTGCGCCCACGGTTCCTGCGTAGCATCAACATAAAACCCGGCGCCCTGCCCCAAATCATAGGCTTCATCATTCGCAACCCCTTCACCACGCGGAGAGGTGTCAGGAAAGATCACCGCAACCCCATGCTCCGCCGCCCAAGCCTGCGCCCCCGCCTTAACCATCGCGTTCTCGTGCGTGCAGGTCAGACCGGACAGATACCAAATCACCGGCACGAGCCCCTCGACCGCCTGCGGAGGCATATAGACCGCAAACGTCATCTCGCAGTTGCAAGCGTCCGAGAGATGCGAATAAACGCCTTGGGTTCCGCCAAAACTAGCGTTTTCAGATATGGTTTTCATAATTCATCTTCTCTTTTGCAAAAATACTCAATACACCACAACAGCCCTAATCGACTTCCCTTCGTGCATCAAATCGAAGCCTTTATTAATGTCCTCAAGCCCCATCGTGTGGGTGATCATCGGATCGATCTCGATTTTTCCATCCATATACCAATCCACGATCTTGGGAACATCTGTTCGCCCACTTGCCCCGCCAAACGCGGTACCGCGCCACGAACGGCCGGTTACCAGCTGGAATGGGCGGGTCGAAATCTCTTGCCCGGCACCGGCTACGCCGATGATTATGCTCTCACCCCAACCTTTGTGTGCTGCTTCCAGCGCTGTGCGCATGACGTTGACGTTGCCCGTCGCATCAAACGTATAATCCGCGCCACCACCGGTAAGGGCGACCAGATGCGCAACCAGATCACCTTCGATTTCAGTCGGGTTCACAAAATGGGTCATACCGAAATCTTCGGCGATCGGTTTCTTACTATCGTTGATGTCCACGCCGACAATCTGGTCAGCGCCAGCCAGCCGCAGTCCTTGAATAACGTTCAAACCAATACCGCCCAACCCAAACACAATCGCTGTCGAGCCGATCTCGACCTTGGCCGTGTTAATCACCGCGCCAATGCCCGTGGTCACGCCGCACCCGATATAACAAACCTTGTCAAACGGTGCATCCTCCCTGATTTTCGCCAACGCGATTTCCGGTACTACAGTGTGGTTCGCAAACGTCGAGCATCCCATGTAGTGATGGATCGGCTGCCCATCCAACGTACTAAACCGCGTGGTGCCATCGGGCAAAAGCCCGGCGCCTTGGGTTTCGCGGATGGACTGACAAAGGTTGGTTTTGGGGTTCAAGCAGTACTCACATTCACGGCATTCGGGCGTATAAAGCGGTATCACATGATCACCAATTTTAAGCGATGTAACGCCCTCGCCAACCTCGATCACAACGCCTGCACCTTCGTGGCCAAGGATCGCCGGAAACAGACCTTCAGGATCGTCACCCGAGCGCGTAAATTCGTCGGTATGGCAAAGGCCCGTAGCTTTGATCTCCACCAGAACCTCGCCCGCTCTTGGACCCTCCAGATTTACATCAATAACTTGAAGAGGTTCCCCGGCCGCAAAGGCAACTGCTGCGCGTGTGATCATAATATGCTCCCGATAATTTTGTTGTTTCAAACCATGTCCAACCCATTATTCGACAAAACCATTTCTGTAACCAGAGGAAAAGCGACATGCGCTTCGTGAAAATAACCGCTTGGATCATTCTATCGCTCGCCGCCCTTGGCCTTATCGCGTTCTGGACCTTCGCCCCGGCAATTGTCGAGAAGGGGAAAACGTTGTAAAAGAGCACACGCCATATCCTGTTTCCGCACAAGCCGCCGCATTGCACGAAACGCTAGTGATCGGCGATTGGCACGCCGACAGCCTGTTGTGGAACCGCAATCTGTTTGAGCGTGGCGCTTACGGCCAAGTTGACTTCCCCCGCATGGCTTCCGGTAACGCAACCATTCAAGTCTTCACCACTGTTACCAAAAGCCCCGCTGGACTGAATTATGAAAACTCTGCCGAAGCGCGAGACAACATCACCCTACTAGCGTTCGGGCAGCTTTGGCCGATGCGCACATGGGATAGCCGGATCGAGCGCGCGCTTTACCAGTCCGAAAGATTGCACAACTTCCAAACCGAGGCCTCGGACGTGTTCCGTATCATCCGCACCAAATCCGACCTTGGATCGATCCTTGAAGGACGCGCCGGCGGTGGTGAAATGATGGGGGCTGAAGGGGGTCACGCACTCGACGGTGACATCGCTAATCTCGATCGCATGTTTGATGCAGGTTTCCGCGTCATGGGCTGCAACACTTCTTTGATAACCGTTTGGGCGGATCACTGAACGGTATTTCCAACGCGGGCCTGACCGAATTCGGCCGCGAAGAGGTCACCTGTAACGACAGCCCCATTGGGGTCGCGGCTACCATCACTGCTGCCATGGATTTGCTTGGGGTAGACCATGTCTCCCGAGGCTCCGATTACGACGGCCCGGTCGAAACTGCGTTCGACATCTCCGAACTCGCGGCCTTGACTGACGAACTGCTGAAAGCTGGACTATCAAATGAAGACATCGCTAAAGTCATGGGCGGCAACATGGTGCGGTTTTTGTTGAAGGCTTTGCCGAATTAGTCGTCCGAGATTTTTCCGCGCAACACCTTGACCTGCCCGCGCTGCTTCTTGCCCTCCAGCCTACGTCTTTTCGAGGCCAGCGTCGGACGTGTTTTCACACGGTACTTCGGCCGGAACAGCGCCTGCTGAATCAGGGCCTTCAGTTTTTCCTCCGCTTCAGCCCGATTGCGTGGCTGGGTTCGGTGTTTCTCGGCGGTAATTATCACCGCCCCATCCTTCGTCCACCGCCGACCTGCCAGCTTTTTCAACCGCAACTTGGCCGCAGGTGGCAGATTAGGGGAGCGCTCCGCTTCAAACCGCAGCTCCACCGCTGTAGAGACTTTATTAACATTCTGCCCACCGGGACCGGAGGAACGCATGAACGTCTCCGTCAGCTCCCAATCCTCAATGGTTACATTTTCGTTAACGCGGATCATCAGGCAAAAGTTTTCGCGTGCAGGCGATCGGGATAATCGAGATGCGGCGTGCCCCCGAACTGCGTCAGATGCAAATCACCACTGCGCATAGTGAATTTGTGAACGGACGTATGCGCAACGGCCATAAACATTTTGCTTTTCTTGTGAATGTCCAAATCCAACGCCAACGTCGCGAGCGTCGCGATGACACCGGTTGAGGTCACAAGAAGCACACGCCCATCCTCGCGGGCCGCGTCATCTAAAGCTTCTGTAATACGCGCACAAAAGGTGTCATAGTTTTCCAATCCGTCAACAATTTCACCAGACCGCCACGCGTTAAGAACCTGCGGAAGGTGCGCTATGAATTCCGCCTCGGAAGTGGGCCACGCTACGCCATGCGTTTGCAACAGGCTGTCGGCAAGGCCGAAGTAGTCCATTTCGTTCAATCGAGGATCATGATGATGTGGTGCGGTTAACTTAAGAGATTGCGCCGTCTGTATCTGGCGATTCATCGCACCCGAGATCACCAGATCGTATCCGTGTGTGCGCTGAAAGTGTTCACCAAGCCAGCCAGCCTGTGCGTGTCCGAGTTCGCTCAGCTTGTCATAGCTCGCCTCATCCTTGGCGCCGGTTTGCGCCTGCCCGTGACGGATAAGAGTTAGTTCTGACATGTTATTTTCCACTTAGTCTATAGCGCATGTTCGGCGCACAATATACTGCGTGACAGGTATATGAAAGTGTGGTTAGAATTTCTTCATGTTTGAATATTCCGTTCTCCACTGGACAACGTTCCTATCGGCTGCCGTCTTGCTGAATCTCGCTCCGGGGCCTGATATCGCTTTCATTTTGGGCAAAACGGCCAAGGGCGGGCCGCGCGCAGGTTTCGCGGCCATGTTCGGCATCTGGAGCGGCGCATTTGTGCACGTCCTTATGGCCGCCGTCGGCTTGTCTGCCGTCCTTGCCACTTCGGCGATTGCCTTTTCTTTGGTTAAATGGGTGGGGGCTGCCTATCTGATCTGGCTTGGCATTCAGGCGTTGAGATCGACTGGTGTCGGCTTCGTAAAAGACACTGGCTCCGCTGATGAAACTTTCCGCGCCGTATTCCGTCAAGGTATCTTCATCGCAATCTTCAACCCCAAAGTCGCGATCTTCTTTCTCGCCTTTTTACCTCAATTTGTCGTCGAAGGCGCTGGCCCCGTCCCAGCCCAACTATTCCTGCACG
>CALCGO010000548.1 GCA_937901055.1 uncultured Rhodobacterales bacterium | reverse complement strand
GGTTTGCGGACATAATGGCTCAAGGCGCGCTTGGATGTGTAAACCCAGATATTTGCCTTGGTGGTGGCCTATTGGAAATGCACGAAATTGCAGCGATCGCAGATACTCATATGGTGATGTTCTCCCCACATAATTACAACTCAATGACTGTGGGTCTGTCGGCAACTGCTAATCTTGCTGCCGGTATTCGTAATCTTGCTCCAGTTGAGTATTTTCCTGAACATGCACAAAAGCTGGATGAGATCTGTTCAGGACGAATGGTTCCTCAAAATGGAAAGTTGAAATTGCCAGAAGGTCCTGGATTCGGGCTATCATTTGATGATTCTAAGATGACAGGATTCGAATGGAGTAAATGGGGGTAATAAAATAGGCGAAGATTAACTAGGAGGGTAAGGTGGGCTACGAATTGCCTGACAATATCTGAAAAAAGACCCGTCAAACCAAAAAAAAGAAAGAGTAAGAGTAACTTACAAGGAGAAAAAATAGTGAAGAATATTTATACCTACGGTGACCAACCAGTGAAACGAAATTTGACTGTCGCTGATTTACAACAACAACGCGGTAAGAAAAAATTCACGCAAGTTACCGCCGATACTTTCGAAGAAGCTGCCGCCGCCGCGGCTGCCGGTATCGACACCATTAGTTGTGGGTTGAATGAATATTCCTGTGTTCGCGCTGGGGCACCAGACTTATTTATCACTACAGCATTACTGCCCACCGAGTTTATCGGCGAAGATGACATTATCCGCGCGGCACTCAAAGTAATGGAAGCTGGCAGTGACGCAATTTTTACCGGTCGTTCATTAAGAATTATCGAAGCACTGGCGAAAGAGGGCGTGCCAGTCATGGGGCATATCGGCATGCGGCCACGTTTTAGTACCTGGTATGGCAGCTTGAATGTTCGCGGTAAATCGGCAGAAGATGCGAGTGCGCTGCACCAACAATTTCGAGATTTGGAGGATGCAGGTGCTTTTGCTGTCGAGGTAGAGTTGGTTGCACGGGAAGCACTTTTAGAAATTTCTCGCAGGACAAATCTGGTCACGTTTTGTCTGGGTTCGGGTAGTGCGGGTGATGTGGACTTTCTGTTTGCCTGCGATGCACTGGGAGAAACAGAAAGGCTACCTCGTCATGCTAAAGCATTTGGTAATTTGCGTGTCCTGCACGAGCAATTGCAGCAATCGCGAATCGAGGCATTCAGTGCATTTCAGCAGGCTGTTGAAACAGGTGCTTATCCAACATCAGAACAATCATCATCTATGTTGCCGGGTGAATGGGAGAAATTTTTACATCAATTATCGAAATCTTAGTTAGAGGAGGGTAATCCAAAGACCAATGTCTGATCTGGACTCTCCTGTTGCCAATTTATATAAATAGGACAAACTGGGACAGATTTATTCAAAAACCGGGACAGATCTATTTAATTCAAACAAATGAGACGAAAGCTCCTCTCGACCTCGTAGATAGATATGTACATCCTCACTTACACATCAAACGAAATTTGGACTTTAGTCCAAGTTGATATACAATCATAGTATTTAGAAACCACTTCGACTTTTAGTGTATGAGTGTTGAAAGTTTAATCGATTTAAAAAAATACCCAGTAAACAATCCAAATAGTATTCACTATAGAAATGTAATTCTTCAAGTTCAAAATGAATTGGCTGAAGACGGTTGCAGTGTTTTATCAAGTTTTTTAAGCAGCAAGGGCCTCGAGTATATTGCTCAAGAGGCTGAAGAGAGAAAGGATAAGGCATTTTATTCAGAGTCCAAGCTTTGTAACGTTTATCTAGCTAAAGGCAATCCTAATGAATCAGAAGATCACCCTCAAAATATCTTTATGGAGCGGTCTAATGGTTTTATTACAGCTGACTTATTGGGATTAGGCACATATTCGTATATGTTATATCATTGGATACCTCTTAGAAGATTTTTAGCTAAGTGTTTAAGTAAAGATGAACTATACATATACGAAGACCCAGTATCCAATATGATTGTAAATCTTTGCAAACCTGGCCAAACATTTAATTGGCATTTTGATACCAATGAATTTACAATTACCTTTCTCCTTAAGGGGGCAGAATCTGGAGGATACTTTGAGTTTGTGCCAAATTTGAGGTCAACTTCTGATGAGTGTTTTGAGGAGGTCAAAAAAGTTCTTGATGGAGACCGCTCTAGAGTTAAGAGACTTAACTTGCGTGCTGGTGATTTGCAGTTCTTTCTTGGAAGATATTCACTTCATAAGGTAACTCATAATACGGGCAATACAGATCGTTTACTATTAATACAATCTTTTACTGAAGTTCCTGGGATAGTGGGAAGTCCTGAACGTGTAAAGGACCTTTATGGCAAAACAACAAAAGTTCACCAAGGCAAGCTAGGTAAATTAAATCGTAATGATCAATTGCTCGATTAGCTAGAAGATTATTAACATATTCTAAGCTAGATATACACCACTCCCGTACACATCAAACGAAGTTTGTACTTTAGTCCAATGAAACTTTTTGTTTGTTTTGGCACGGGTTTATTGAGAGCTAAGAACAGGAACATTTCACTACATAGGTTTAACCGTCTCCTGCAGCCGCCAGATGGCTTATGTCGTCAACGCTTTTTTGTCTGGGTCTGGGTCGAAACCGAACTTTCGAGAGATTTCTTTAGCTGCGGCGAGCAGCTTGGATTTGTCTTGGAGTAGATTTTCGATCTGGTTTTGGCCAGTCATGTCCCACATGCTTATCGCCCCTATCACATCACCGTTGTGGTCAAAGACAGGAGCGGCAGCCCCAACTTCCTGAAGATATTCCTCACGGTTGCTGGTCGCGAATCCAGCATCGCGGATACTGGCTAACTCTTCCTTGAGTGCTTCTGGACTGGTAATAGTGTGAGGAGTTAAGGTTTCGAATGTCAGTGACGCTATTATGCTCTCCGCAATTTTCGTATCCAAAAAAGCAAGGATTGATTTTCCGGCCGCACAAACTTGAAGCGGAACACGATCTCCGACATCGGCCGAGTAGCGATGACGGATCGGATAGTGGACAATTTTGAGCCACAGAACATGTCCTTGATTGAGAATTGAAAGTCCGGTAGAGTAATTCAAATCGGTGCTGAGCTGACTGAGAATCGGTGCTGCAGCTTCAGTAAGGCCACCTGCCATAAAAACGCTGGTTGCCCAGCCCATCAGAGTTGGTCCGAGGCTAAAAACGTTCCGCACCGGATCAAGTGTGATGAGACCTTCCTCCCGTAAAATAGCGAGAATGCGATGGGTTGAACTTTTAGGCAGTCCGACGGCATCGACAATCTGAGAAAAATTAAGACGCTCCTGACGAGAGCAGATTACATTTAGAACCAATACAGATTTTGAAACGATAGAGCTTGTGGTCATGATCCAACCTTTTTTTAGTAGTTTCTGTGAAAAAGTTCCATATTATAATAAAGAAATTCTATAATATGGTAAATATAAAAATTTAAGTTAACATTAACGATTAGGGTCTTTTTTTTATAAAAGTATATCCTACAATATGGAGTTATATATGAAATCGGATGTGCAGGTCGCAGTAATAGGTGGAGGTATTGTTGGTTCGGCGATGCTGTATTGGCTTGCCAAAATGGGGTGGACTGATTCGGTACTGCTGGAACGACGCGAACTGACGTCAGGCTCGACCTGGCATTCGGCTGGCAACACAACCCATTTTGGGCCTTATCCTGCTATGACGCGGTTGTTCGCCGGTTCGATCCGTAGCTACTTAAAGGCTGAAGAGGAAAGTGGACAATCTGTGTCGTTCCACCAGACTGGCAGCTTACGGCTTGCCTCCACCGAGCGCGAACTCAGCCTATTTCATAGCTACAAGGCCCGCTATGCTGAGTTGGGAATTCCCTATCATGTTCGCACTCTGGAAGAGGTGCAAGCCCTGCATCCATTGCTGGTGACGGACGGTATTTTCGGCGCAGCACACACGCCTGGTGATGGTCATGTCGATCCAGTGGGGGCAACTAATGCTTTGGCCCAAGCTGCGCGAAAAATTGGCGCCTCGGTTGAGCGACAGTGCCCCGTTGGTGAGATTCACAGGGAAGATGGACATTGGATTATTGAGACGACTAAGGGGACAGTATGCGCAAGAAATGTGGTTGTTGCAACCTCGTTTTGGGCACGAGAAATGTTGAAGCCTCTGGGGCTGAACCTACCGCTTTACGCTACCCAACACCAAGAATTGATCACCGAAACGATTCCAACCCTTAAGGCGATGGATCGCGAAGTTCCAGCTTGGCGTTGCAGTTATGTGTCGTGCAGTGTTCGACAAGAAGCAAAAGGTGTGTTGGCTGGAGTTTATGAATCAGAACCCAAGTTCTGGGCATTGGACGGAATTCCAAATGATTTTAAAGAGGACCTTTTTCCGCCGGAAATTGACCGCATCATGCCGCATCTGGAGCGCCTGATCGAACGCATGCCAAGCTTTGGGGAGGTTGGGATTAAGGTTATCAATAACGGCCCTATGTGCTGGACGCCTGACGGACTACCGATGCTGGGTCCGTTGCCAGGTTATGACGGGTTGTGGCTGGCGACTGGATTCAATGTGGGCATCGGAACTGG